>DATKBQ010000509.1:0-6432 GCA_035546375.1 Planctomycetota bacterium
GCGCCGCGATGGCGCTCGTGGTCATGCTCGCCGCGCTGGTCGTGGTCGGCGCCGTGCTCCTCCTTGGGCCCGCGCCGGACACCGAGACCGCGGCGCGTCCGGAAGTCTCGCCCGGAGCCGCGCCCGAGCGGGTCGCGCCGCGCATCGACCTGCCCTCCCTCGAGCGCACGCCAAGCGCGCCGCCGGCTGGCGATCCTGAGCGGCCGCCGCCCGCCTATTCGGCCGAGCTCTTCAGCTCCGAACGCTTCCGAGGCGTGGGCACGCTGCGCGTGATCGCGCGCACCGCAGGCGATGCACCGTTCCCGCGCGAGTGGCACCTCGCGCTCGAGCCCTCGCGGGTCCTGATCGGCGGCGAGCACGCCGAGCGCCGGCGGATCGAGCTGCGCGCCGGCGAGCGCGAGCTGGAGATCGCCGAGCTCGCGCTGGGCGGCTACGAGCTCGGGGCCGGAGCGGAGGGCATGAGCAGCGAGCCCCAACAGATCATGCTGGCCCGGCCCGACGAGACGCTGGTCGTCGTGCACGTCGTCCTGCGTCCGGCCGGCTTCATCACCGGGCTCGTCGTCGATCCGCACGGTGAAGCGGTGGAGGAGCTCCCCATCCTCCTCGAGGACGCGCGCACGCGCGAGCGGCGCGAGGCACGCACCGACCCCGCCGGCCGCTACCTCTTCGAGGGCGTGCTCGACGGCGAGTACGTCCTGCACCTGGGCAGCTCCGACAGCCCGATCGCGCGCGCGCGCGAGCTCTCGTTCCAGGCGCCCTCGATGCACGTGCCCGTCCTGGAGGTGCCGCGGCTCGGCTCGCTGGTCCTGCGCGTGGTCGACTCCGGCGGCCTGGAGGTGAGCGGAGCGAAGATCCAGGGCTACGGCAGCGCCGGGGGGCGCATCGAGGCGACCACGGGCGACGACGGCCGCGCGACCGCGAGCTTCCTGCCCGAGGGCCGCTTCACGCTGATCGCCGTGCGCGAGGGCGTCGGGCGCGCCCACGAGCGGGTGCAGCTCGCCGCCGGCGAGACGCGCGAGGTCGAGCTGCGCCTCGAGCCATGACCGGCGACGCGCCGGCCTCGGGCGTGCGCGACCTCCTGCGCCTCGCCTGGCCGGCGGTCCTCTCGTACCTGCTCAACAACTCTTACCGGATCAACGACCAGTTCTGGATCCAGGGGCTCGGCGAGGAGGCACAGGCCGGCATCGCGGGCGTGATCTTCGTCACGATCCTGAACTTCGCCGCGATCTTCCTGGCGGTCGGCGGAACGTTGGCTCTGGTCGCGCGAGCCACCGGCGCGGGCGACGTCGCGCGGCGCGACGCGGTGATCCGCCATGCCTTGCTGGTCGCCCTGGCGATCTCGATCGCCTTCGCCACCGTCGGACGGTTGCTCTCGCCCTGGATCGTCGGCCTGCTCGGGCTCGAGGGCCCAACGGCGATCTACGCCGACCAGTTCCTCGGCAACCTGTACCTGTTCGGGGCCGGCTTGGTCTTCGCGCCGGTGATCGAGCACGCGCTGATCGGCATGGGCAACACGCTCCTGCCGGCGCTTCTACAAGTGCTTTCGGTCGCGCTCAACTACTTCCTCAACCCGATCCTGATCTACGGCTCGGAGGCCGCCCTGCGCACCGGCCACCCCGGAGCCGCCGCCGCGGACCGGGTCGCGGAGCTCTTCGGCATCGAGGGCCAGGGCATGGCCGGCGCGGCGCTGGCGACCGCGATCTCGCGCGCGATCACGGTGGTCCTCGGGCTGATCGTCCTGCGCAGATTGTTCGGCGTGCGGATCTTTCCGCGCGCCGCAAGCCGCCCGGACCGTGCCATCTTGCGGCGGATCGTCGACATCGGCGCGCCGGTGGCACTCTCGATCGTCGCCTACGCGGCGGTGTACTTCGCGCTGATCCACCTGGTGATGGTCCCGCTCGGCGAGGCGGCCCTGGCGGGCCTCGGCATCGGCTTTGCGGTCTTCGAGGGCGTCAGCTTCCCGTGCTTCCTCGGCCTGGCGATGGCCGCGGCCTCGCTGGTCGGCCGCAGCCTCGGCGCCGGCGACACCGAGCAGGCCCTGCGCGCGGTGCGCATCGCGCGGCGCGTGGCGACGGCCTGGGGCCTCGTGGTGTTCGCGCTCTTCTTCTTCCTCGCGGGCCTGGTCGCGCCGAGCTTCAGCCAGGACCCGGGCGTCGTCCGCGAGATCGTCTCCTACGTGCGCGTGATCGCCTTCAGCCAGATTTTCGTCGCCCACGAGGCCGTGAACGAGAAGATCCTGCTCGGGGCGGGCTACACGCGCGCTCCGATGTGGGTCAGCATGAGCGGGAACCTCGCGCGCATCCCGCTGGCCTGGATGCTCGCGCTGGGCTTCGGCCTCGGGACCGCGGGCGTGTGGTGGGCGATCAACGCGACCACCGTCTACAAGGCGCTCTTGCAGCGGCGCCTGGTGCAGCGCGGGCGGTGGCTGCGGTGATATGCGCCCGGGTGTTCCCTTCAGTCTTGCCGGATGCTGCGTGCGCCGGACACCAGAGGCTCGACATGTCGGAGGTCAGATCTTCCTAGTCGGGTCGACCCGTTGATCGTTTCTTCCGGTAGGACGCGTCAACCTAGAATGATGCACGGCAAGATGTCCGCCGAATCAAGTTGCTCGTGTCGCGAGGGGGCTTGCGACGATCTTCGTCGACCGCGATCCCCTGGCGGGGGATGGCAACTTGATTCCGCGAACATCCGCTCGAGGCGATGCTCGGGCTCGCGACGCCCCATTCTCCCTGCTGGGATCCTGCTCTTCGTCACGCCGCTCGCCTTCGCGTCACTGCAAGGCGAATCCGCCTCGCCCGAGGCTCCCGAGCCTCGCGTCCGGCTCACCGCACGCATCGAGCAGCCCGTCCAAGGTCCGCCCGAGGGCGCGTTCGCGGCCGACCTCGACGGCGACGGGCGCGACGAGCTCGCCGTCGCGACGCTCGCTCCCGGCGCGGTCGTCATCCGCCGCGGAGGCACGGGCGAGCTCGAACGGATCGCGACCGGCGGCTGGCCGCTGCGTCCCGTGGCCGTGCGCAGGGCGCCGGCGGACGGCTCGGAAGCCGTGACGCTCTTGGCCGTCGCGTCGCGCGAGACCCGCGAGCTGGCGCTGCTCGACCTGCGCGAGGGCGGCGCGCGGACCGTCGAGCGCTGGAAGCTTCCGGCGGTGCCGCGGGCGCTCGCAGCCGGCGATCTCGATGGCGACGGGATCGACGAGCTGGTCGCGGCGCTCGACGAGCGCCTGCTCGCCATCGCGCTGCCCGGCGGCCGGCTCGTCGAGCGCCGCATCGCGGATGAGCTGCCCACCTGCGCCCGGATCCTGCGCGGCGGCTGGCTGGCGATCGGCTTCCAGGCCTCGGCGAGCGTGAAGCTCTTCCGGCCGCTCGCGGGCGAGCCCGGCGCGACGCTCGAATCGCTCTCGACGCTCCAGCTCGAGGGCCCGCCGCGCGACCTGGTCGAGGTCGCGCCCTCCGCCGGGCGGTCGCTCTTCGCCGTCGCCTCGGGCGAGGCTTCCTGCCGCCTCTTCGAGCGCGATGCCGCCGGCCTGCCCGGCGCGCAGTGGGCCGAGCTCGCGACCGCTGCCGTCCCGATCGCGCTCCGCGCAGCCGACCTCGACGGCGACGGCGGCGAGGAGCTGGTCGTGCTCACCCACCACGGCGTGAGCGCCGAGATCTGGAAGCTCGCCGGCGAAGGCGCGCCGCGACGCCTTTCCACGGCCTACGCGGGGCAGACGCCCTGCGACGTCGCCGTGCTCGACCTCGACGGCGACGGCCGGCTCGACCTCGCCGTGACCAACCGCGACGCCCATCGCCTCAGCCGCATCCGCGGCGACGGCCGCGGCGGCCTGCTCGTCGCCGAGCGCGTCCAGGTCGGCCTCTTCCCGACCGCGATCGCCGCCGGCGATCTCGACGGCGACGGCGCGCGGGAGCTTTACGTGATCAACGCCAAGGAGTGCGCGATCTCGACCCTGCGGCGCGAGGGGCGGAGCTTCGCCGAGGTGCTGCCGCGGCTGCCCGCCGGCCCCGCACCGCGCGCGCCGCGCTGCGCGGACGTCGACGGCGACGGGCGCGAGGACCTCGCCTGGCTCTCGGCGGCCGTCGGCGGCGCGAGGTTGATGCTGCGGCTCGGCGGGGAAGCTCCCGGCGCTGCGCCGCGCGCGATCGAGCTGGGAACCGGCGCCGCCGACCTCGCCTTCGCCGACCTCGACGGCGACGGCCGGCCGGAAGCGATCGTCGCCGATCCCGACGACGGCGAGATCCTGTGGCTCGAGAACCGAGGCGCGGGCGAGGGCGGACCGTTCGCCGAGCCGCGCCGGATGGCCGTCGCCGGCGGACCGTGCGCCCTTGCGGTCCTCTCGAACGCGGGCGAGCGGCGCCAGCGCGTCGCCGTCGCGCTCGCCGGCTCGGGGGCTCCGGCGGGCGTCCTCGTGCTCGAGCGCGAGCCGGGCGGAGCCTTGCGCGAGGTCTCGTTCACGCCTTCGCCGGGCGTTCCGCGCGGCCTTGCGAGCGGCGACCTCGACGGCGACGGGAGAGCGGACCTGGTCCTGCTCGCCACGGACGATCCGCGCTCGGTGGCCGGGTTCGTCCTGCCGCTCCTCTCGCGCGGCGAACGTTTCGAGGCCCTCGCGCCGAGCCCGACCGGCCTCCTGCCGCAGCGCGTGCTGCTCGCCGACCTCGACCTCGACGGCCGAGCCGACGTCCTGGTCGCGACCCAGGACAGCCACAACGTGAACCTGTGGCTCGCGCGCGGCGAGGGCGAGGTGCATCTCGAGCGCCAGGACGACCTCGGCGCGGGCGCCGGCTGCCTCGACCTCGCCGCGCTCGACCTCGACGGCGACGGCCGGCCCGAGGTCGCGGTCGTCGACGTCGCGAGCAACGACGTCAGCATCCTCTGGTCGTACTAGGCGCCGCCGCCGAGCGCCCCGCGCCGCTAGCGCGCGAGCTGCGCGAGCATCTCGGTCAAGGCCGGCGCGAGGCGCAGCGAGCCGCCGGCGTGGTTGTGGCCGGAGACCTCGCGCAAGGTGCTCAAGTATCCGAACGGCCGCCGGTAGGATTCGCCGGTCGAGCGCAGCACCCCGGTGAAGATCGCGAGCAGGCGCTCGCGGTCGAGGCCGAGGCGCGCATCGCAAGCCAGCGCCAGGCCGCGCAGCAGGTTGGCCGGCAGGCCCGGGAGGTCGCCGACGGCGAGGTCGCGCTTGGGATCGAAGCCGTAGTAGGTGACGTCGCCCCAGGCGCCGCTGGAGTACTGCTCGCCCGCCAGGTGCGAGCGCACGGCGTCCTCGAGGAGCGGGCGCAGCTCGGGCAGGATCTCTGGCTCGAGCGCCGAGAAGCGCGCCAGGAGGTGCCAGCAGCGCACCTGGTCCGCCGCCATGCTGCCGCCGAAGCGCATCGCGTCGCGCCAGGGATCGCGGTAGCGCTCGAACCCCTGGCGCACGAAGCGCCGCGCGAGGGCGTCCCCCGGATCGGCCTCGAGCATCAGGCCGGCGCGCGCCGCGTAGTGGCCGAAGTCGTCGTCGAAGCCGGGGTCGATCTCCTCCCAGTCGCCCGGCCAGTAGTGCGTCAGCTCGAGCTGCGCGAGCGCGCGCCGCGCCGCGGAGGCGAGGCGCGATTCGCCCGTGCGCGCGGCGAGGCGCACCATCTGCGCCGGGAGATCGAGCCTCCGCAGCCGGCTCACCTCGAGCGAGGGCTCGCCGTCGGCGGGCCGGTACAAGGGCGCCACGCTGCCGTCGGGCAGGATGCCGCGCTCGAGCACGAGGGCGCCGATCCTCGCCGCCGCCGCGAGCGCCGGCTCGCGCAGCCGCTCCGGACCGCGCTCGGCCACGTCGAGCAGGAAGCCGAGCGGCGCCGCGATCTCGACCCCGCGAGCGTCGAGCGGCTCGTCCCGCAGCGCGTCCCACAGGCGCGGCAGGCCGGTCCCGGGATGCAGGGCGAGCGCGAGGAAGTCCGCGACGTAGGCCTCGAGCGCGGCGCTCCAGCGCGGCGTGCGCAGCTCCTCGGGGACCGCCAGCAGCGCCTCGAAGAGCGGATGCAGGCCGCAAGGCAACGTGTCGATGCGCTCGCCGCTCACCGCGTCGAAGAGGTGCGCCGCGAAGGCGGTCTCGCGCGGCCCCTCGCGGTCGAGCGAGAGCTCGAGCCAGGGATCGAGGGCGGCGTGCAGGTGCTCGAGCACTTCCTCGCGCAGCGCATCCTCGGCAGGCAGCGGGAAGGCGACGCGCACGTCGATCCCGCTCCACGATGCACCCGCCGAGCCGGGCGCGGCGCTCAGCTCGAGCTCGAGGCGCGGCAGGGGCGCGCGGCCCAGCCGCTCGGCGAGCTCGCGGCCGGTGATCGCGAAGTCCACCGGCTCCTCTCCGCCGCCCAGCTCGAACTCCGCGCGCGCGCCGCTCCCCTCGAGCAGGCCGATCTGGCCGCGGCCGCGCACCCGCCCGCGCACCTCGAGGAGCGAGAGGAGCGG
>DATKBQ010000510.1:0-3658 GCA_035546375.1 Planctomycetota bacterium
CAGCTCTCCGGCGGCGAGCGCCAGCGCGTCGCCCTGGCGCGGGCCCTGTTCCACGACCCGCCGATCCTGATCGCGGACGAGCCGACGGGAAACTTGGACAGCGGGACTGGCGAGCGCGTGCTCGAGCTGATCTTCGCGGAACAAGCCAGCCGCGGAATCTCGCTGCTCCTGGTGACGCACGACGAGCGCCTGGCGGCGCGCTGCCAGCGCCAGCTCTACATGGACGACGGCCAGATCCAGGCCGACTCGGGCCTGCGCGTCCCGGAGTGAGGCCGCGACTCCCGGCGAACTCGAATCCAACACGCGGCGAGCGCGAATGCAACGCCCGGAGAGCGCACAGAAACCCGTTGCAGCTCGCACCCCCTCGACTGCAACCCCTCGACATTCCATTCGGGCGCGAAGCTCTGCCACCTGAATTCCGCGGTAGGTTCGGCTGTCTTCGGCCGAACCGGACGCGGAATCCGGCGGCCGTACTCGGCCGCCGAAGCGCCCGAAGGGCGCCCCTGCACGCTTGCTCTTTCCCTCCGACCCCGAGCTAACGCGCGCCCAACACCACACACGCCACGCCCACCACGCCCGCCAACTACAGCACCCCCCGATGCCCATCATCCGGCCCGCGCGGCCCGCGCTGCGACGGCGCCACGTCCGGCGCCGTCAACCCGCTCCACCCCAATCGCTCCCTCAACCTCCGATACGGATCCAGCGACGCCCACGCGAGCAACGGCCACGCCACCGGATGCCTCGCAACCCTCACCGAGTCCCCCTGGCGCAGCGGATACAGCCCCTGCCCGTCGATCACCAGCGTGACGATCCCGCCGCTCTTCTTGACCACGACCACCAGCTCGCTGTCCGCCGCCAGCACGATCGGGCGATACGAGAGCCCCTGCGGGCAGATCGGCGTCACCACCAGCGCCCCCATCGACGGGAACAGGATCGGCCCTCCGGCCGAGAGCGAGTGCGCCGTCGATCCCGACGGCGTCGCCACGATCAAGCCGTCCGCGCGGTAGTCCGTGACCCAGTTGCCGCCGACGTGCAGCCCCACCGTCATCATCCCCTGCGCCGCGCCGCGCTCGATCACCACGTCGTTCAACGCGACCGCGTGCATCGGCGTGCCGAACGGGCTCGCCAGCCGGGCCTCGAGGCGCATGCGCGGCTCGATCACGCCCTCGCCGTCGAGCAGACCGGTCAGCGCCTCCTCCCAGCGGCTGGCCGGCACCGACGCGAGGAAGCCCACGCGCCCGAAGTTGATCCCCATGGTCGGCACGGGGTGGTCGGCGAACGCGCGCACCGCCCCCAGGATCGCGCCATCGCCGCCAAGCACGATCAAGAGGTCCGGCGTCTCGGCGGCCGCCTGCTCCGCGTCCAAGCTCGAGCGCCGGCGCACCAGCTCGCGCGCATCGTCTTCGAGGTGGACCTGCTCGACGCGCTCGGCGAGCCAGGCGGCGAGCCGCTCGCGGACCGCGAGCACTCCCTCCTTGGCGATGTTCGACACGACGAACACGCGCCGCACCGTGCCGGGCGCAGGACCCGGCGCCGGCGCGTACGGCTCGCGCGGCGCTCGCCGCGCGGACTCCGACCGGGCGTGGGAGGCGCCGCTCATGCCGCTCACCCGCCCTGCTCGCCGGCCGGCAGGTCGGGGTCGCGCCCGTAGGGCTGGAGGCTCCGCTCCGCCTCGGCCGTGAGCTCCTCGACCCGCCTGCGGTAGCCCGCGAGCAGCGTGTGGCACTCCTTGAGGAGGTCGATCCCCTCCTGGTAGCGCTCGATCGCCGGCTCGAGGCCCAGGTCGCCGCGCTCCAGCTCGCCGACGATCGTCTCCAGCCGCGCGAGCCGCTCGTCGAAGCTCGGCTGGCGCCCTGCGTCCTTTTCCCCGGCCGGTGCGCTCATCCTGGGCAGTCTAACGGCCCACGGAGCCCGACCCACGCCCCAGGGCGCATCGGGGCACCTGGCAACGCCGGCGGGGCAGCCGCCGCCGGCGTCCGCCTTGCCGCGGCCTCCGGGGGCGGTAGAATCCTAAGAATAGGAATCGCTCCCGGTTCCAGCCCCCCGGGGCGGGATGCCGAGGGAGGTTCCCGCATTGGACTCCATCCGCCGGGTGAGCCGGCGGGCCCCCCTTGACGCTGCCGCGACGACTGGACGCTCCATGAAGGTCATCCTGATCTACGCCAAGTCCCAGGCGATCCGCGAGAAGGCGGCCGCCATCTTTTCCGACGACAAGGCGGTGAAGGGGGAGCTGGCACGCGACGAGATCTACCCCCCGCTCGGGATCGCGATCCTGGCGGCGGAGCTGGAGCAGAAGGGCTACGAGGTCCGCCTCCTCGACGACTCGATCGAGGAGATCGAGACCCTGCGCGAGGGCATGGAGTGGGCCGACGTGGTCGGCATCTCCTCGCTGACGCCGAACGCGCGGCGCGCGCGCGAGCTGGGCAAGATCGCCCGCGACGAGATCGGTCGCTTCGTCGTCATGGGCGGCCCGCACCCGACCACCAACCCGGAGTTCTTCCTCGAGGCCCGGGCCGCGGACATCTGCGTGCAGGGCGAGGGCGACCTGACGCTCCCGGAGATCCTCGAGCGGAAGGATCGGCCCGAGACCTGGGACGAGATCCAGGGCATCACCTTCATGCGCGACGGCGCGCAGGTCGCCACGCCCCGCCGAGCGCTGGTCAAGAAGGTCGACGACCTGCCCTTCCCGGCCTACCACCTCTACGACATCCCGAAGTACATGCGGCTGATGGTCAACCCGGGGGTGACGCTGATCACCTCGCGCGGCTGCCCGTACGCCTGCACCTTCTGCGACGCCGAGATGACCCCGCGCCAGTACCGGGCGATGAACCCCGAGCGCACGGTCGATCTCATGGAGTTCCTGATCAAGAAGTACAACCCGCCGCAGCTCGTGCTCTTCGACGACCTGTTCACGATCCAGCGCAAGCGCGTGATCGCGGTGTGCCAGGAGATCGTCCGCCGCGGGCTCTACTTCGAGTGGATCTGCGAGTCGCGCCTGGACACGATGGACTTCGAGATGCTGCGCTGGATGCGCAAGGCCGGCTGCGTGAAGATCTACTACGGCCTGGAGTCAGGCTCGCCCAAGCTGCTCGTGACGATGAAGAAGGGGCTGACGACGGAGAAGATCCTCTCCGCCGCCAAGCTCAACCGCTCGGTCGGGATGTGGTTCAAGTACTTCCTGATCTACGGCTTCCCGAACGAGACCATGGAGGACCACCTGGAGACCCAGCGCGTCGTGCGCGACACGCGCCCGAACTCGATCTGCGTCTCCCTCTTGCAGCCGATCCCGGGCACCGAGGTCTACGAGCAGCTCAAGCCGATGCTCACCCAGGAGGTGGCCGAGATCGAGTTCCACTACTGGCACTCGACGGAGACCTTCAAGCATCCCGTCTGGACCCACGACGAGCTGCGGGCCGAGCGCGAGGAGCTCCTGAAGCTGCACGCGCGCACGGTCGCCAGCCCGAAGAACCGGCTCCTGCGCAAGTGGGAGCGCCTGTCCTCGATGGTGCGCCACCCTGTGCTCTTCGGCGACTGGCTCGAGATCCGCCGCCGCCGCAAGACCTACCGCAGCCGCGTCAGGGGCGGCGTCTGGCGCCAGTCCCTCGAGCGCAGCGGCCGCGACCGCGTGGGGCTGCAGGTGCCCCACGTGAGCGTCGAC
>DATKBQ010000511.1:0-3194 GCA_035546375.1 Planctomycetota bacterium
AAGGCAGGTGTCCAGGTTGCGCGCGCGCGCGGCGGTGAGGATCGCTTCCTGCGCTCGGACGCGGAAGTAGCGTTCCTCGCCGCGGAGGACGTAGCCGGGGGCGGGGGGGCTCGTGCGCAGGCTCGATTCGAGCTGGGTGAGGAGGGTCTGGGGGTCGGGCTCGCGGGCCATTGCGGTGACAGTGTAGGGGGAAGATCGGGAAGGTGGATGGAGTCCTTCGGTGAAGGTCTGGGTTTGCGGGAGTGGACCAACGCGCAAGCGTGCAGAGGCGCGCCTTCGCGCGCTTTCGCGTCCGGTTCGGCCGCAGACGGCCGAACCTACCGCGGAATTCAGGTAGGAAGAGCTTCGCGCCCACCGGCGCAAGGATGCGGGTCGCGGAGCTGACCTCGGGCTCTCGCCTGCACACGGCTTCGGCTCGATGACTCGACGCAAGAGTGGGCGCTTGTTCCGCCACTGGGGCGCGAAGCTCTTCCTACCTGAATTCCGGGCGCGGAAAGCGGCCGTCTTCGGCCGCTTGAGCGCACGGAATCTCGCGGCCGTACTCGGCCGCGAAAGCGCCCGAAGGGCGCCCCTGCACGCTTGCATCCTTTGATTCGGGGAACATCGCGGGGCCCGCTCGCCCGCCTCTGGCCGAACGCCGCGTTCCTCAAGTAAGAAGAGCTTCGCGGCCACCGGCGCAAGGGATGCGCGGAGCGGACTTCGGGCTCTTGCTGCACCCATCACTCGGCTTCGTCGACGCGCGACTCGGCGCTTGTTCCGCCACTGGGGCGCGAAGCTCTTCCTACCTGAATTCCGGGCGCGGAAAGCGGCCGTCTTCGGCCGCTTGAGCGCACGGAATCTCGCGGCCGTACTCGGCCGCGAAAGCCCGCGAAGCGCGCCCCTGCACGCTTGCATCCTTTGATTCGGGGAACATCGCGGGACCCGCTCGCCCGCCTCTCGCCGAACGGCGCGTTCCTCACGCCAGCGCGAGATCGACCGCCAGCCCCACGAACAACACGACCCCCACCCAGCCATTGAGCGTGAAGAACGCCATGTCCACGCGCGAGAGATCGTCCGCGGACACCAGCCGGTGCTCCCACGCGAGCAGCGCCGCGGAAAGCCCGATCGTGCCCAGGAACACGCCGCCCAGCTCCGCCTGTGCCCACACGGCCACCAACAGCCCCACCGTCGCGACGTGCAACGCCCGCGACACCTGCAACGCGCGCGCGATGCCGAACCGCGCGGGGACCGAGTGCAGCCCCTCGGCGCGGTCGAAGTCGACGTCCTGGCAGGCATAGATCAAGTCGAATCCGGCGACCCACGCCAGCACCGCTCCGGCGAGCAAGAGCGGCGGCGCGAGGTCGCCCGAGAGCTCGCCGCGCACGGCCAGCCAGGCGCCGAGCGGCGCGAGCGCGAGCGCCAGGCCCAAGGCCGCGTGGGCCGCCCAGGTGAACCGCTTCGTGAAGCTGTAGCCCAGGAGCACGGCGAGCACGGGGAACGAGAGCTGGCCGCACAGCGGGTTGAGGGCGAAGGCGCCGGCGACGAAGACCGCGCTGGCGAGCGCGACCAGCGCTCCGACCTGCGCCGCGCGCAGCCTGCCGGTGGGCAGCTCGCGCGCTCGCGTGCGCGGGTTGCGCTCGTCGAGCCGGCGGTCGGCCAGGCGGTTGAAGCCCATGGACGCGGTGCGAGCGGCCACCGCGCACACCACGATCAGTCCCAGCGTCCGCGCCGGCGGCGCGCCGCGGCCCGCGAGCCAGGCCCCCTGCAGGGCGAAGGGCAGCGCGAAGATCGAGTGGCGGAAGGCGACCAGCCGCAGGTAAGGCGCGAGCGCGGTCTCGCTCATAGCCCGAGGTCCTCCAGGGGATCGTCCGGCGGCGGCGCCCGCGTGCCGGGGTCCTCGGCGGCGACGTCGAGGCCCCTCCAACGCCGCGCGAGGTCGTGCTCGACGCCGAGGCGGTCGAGCACCTTGCCGACGACGTGGTGCACCAGGTCCTCGATGCGCTCCGGCCGGTGGTAGAACCCCGGGCTCGCGGGCAGGATCACGGCGCCCAGCCGCGCCAGGCGCAGCATGTTCTCGAGGTGGATCGCCGAGAGCGGCGTCTCGCGCGGCACCAAGATCAGCGGCCGGCCTTCCTTCAGGGCGACGTCGGCCACGCGCTCGACCAGGTTCGAGCTGAAGCCGGCGGCGACGCGCGCGAGGGTGCCCATGCTGCACGGGACCAGGATCGCGCCGCCGCCCTTGGCGGTGCCCGACGAGGGCGGCGCCTCCACCGCGCCGCTCGCGAAGGCGCGCAGGCTCCGCGCTGCGGCGCCGAGCCAAGCCTCGAGCACCTCGCCGAGCCGCTCGCCGCGCTCGCCGGAATCGACCCTCAGCTCGTGGCGCAGGACCTTCGCGCCGGCCTCGGTGAGCGAGAGGTCGACCTCGTGGCCCGCGGCTGCGAGCGCGCGGATCAACGCTTCGGCGTAGGCGTGGCCGCTCGCCCCCGTGATGCCGACGAAGTAGCGCGTCACAGGATCACGTCCGGATCGATGCCGATCCACAGCGCCAGGTTGAAGAGCCCGTGCGCCCAGGCCGCGACGCCCGGTCCGCGCAGGCGGAAGACCAGCCCGAGCGCGGCTCCGGCGAGCGCCAGCCAGGCGAACAGCGCCGGGTCGAGGCTCGCGCCGCCGGGGCCGAGCCAGCGCGTGAAACGCTCGAGGTGTGCCGCCGCGAAGACGAGCGACGAGCCCGCCAGGCCCAGCGCATCGCCGCCCCAGCTCGCGACGGAATCCGACAGCCCCAAGGCGAGGGCCGTGCGGCGAGCGACGAGGTAGAGCGCGCCGTAGAGCCCGACTCGGAAGAGGAGCTCCTCCCAGGCCGCGCCGCCGGCGAAGAGCGCCGCCCGGGCCAAGCTCGGCGGCGACCCCGACGGGTCCCACGACACGTCGAGGCGCGGCAGGAGGTCGCCGAAGGCGGCCAGCGCGACGACCAGGAGCGGCCCGAGCACGAGCGCGAGCGCCAGGCCCTCGAGGACGATGCGCGCGCACGGCCCGCGCGCGCGCACGCCGCGCAGGCGCACGGTGGCCAGGGCGGCCAACGCCAGGGCGCCGAGCAGCGCCCAGCGCACGGGGGCGGCCCGCTCGCCGAGCGGGCGCAGCCCCCACCCGAGCAGGAGCTCCGCGCTGTTGCGCGCGCCCCCTGCCGCGGTGAGGCCCCACTCGTAGGCGGCGAGGAG
>DATKBQ010000512.1:0-9796 GCA_035546375.1 Planctomycetota bacterium
CACCTCCCCATCCACACTGAACTCGCCCGTCGGCCGCATCGTCCACAGCCGGCCCTCTCGATCCTGCACCTGGACGCGTAGGTCCACGAGCTGCTCGTGCGAGCTGTGCTGGACCTCGACCCTGAAGTCCCGTCCATTCACCGTCACCTTCAAGGCCGGCGAGAGGTCGATCTCTGCGCCCTTGCGCCGCAGTAGGTAGAACCGCCCCGCTCCGCGCGTCGCCAGCCGCCCGGCGGCCGGCTCGGAAGGCACGGTGATCAATTCGTACTGCTCGAGCTGCTCGCGGATCGCGAGCCCGCGCGCGAGCACGCCCGGCTGGATGTCGAGCCCGAGCGACCACATCTCCGCGATCTCGTTGATCGACGGTGCTTGGCTCTCGAAGCCCAGGGTCGGGACGACGTACTCCGGCCCCTCCTGGAGCAGGCGCACGACGTCCACCCGCGCGTTCCCGACCCACGCCCGGGGCTGGCTCTCCCCCGGCGCCGGCGTCGCGCGCCCCAGCGCGTCGATCACCTCCAGCCGCGAGATGTAGCCCAGGAGGCCCGGCCAGGGCGAGAGCACGGCATGGGCCGGATCGAGCTGGCCGCGCATGAAGGCGCCGATCGCGCGCAGCTTCTCGCCCACCCGGATCTCCTGGTCGAGGGCGATCCGACCCAGGCTGTGCTCCTTGCCGTAGCCGAAGGGCGGCTGGGTGTGCGAGCTCATCCAGCGGCGGTGGAGCTTCTCGAGGCGCAAGGGCCCAAGGTCGCCCGGGTACTTGCTCGCCAGCGCCGAAAGGCACACGCCGAGCAGGAACAGGGCCCACGCCACCTGGGGCAGGCCTCGGCGCCGGCTGTCGAGGGCGCGCGTCATCCCTTCCTGCACGGCGACGAACAGGATGGCGAGGATCGGCACCATGCGCTGGTGGAACGGCAGGTCGTCGCCGCCGGTGACGACGACCAGGACCGTCCAGAAGAGCGTGAGCGCGCACGCGCGCCGGCCGACGCCCATGAGCGTGCCGCGGGCCAGGAAGACGAGCGGCAGCGCGAGGAGCAGCGGCCCGCCGGTGGTCACGAAGAAGTCGCGCACGTACTGGAGGCCCTCGCGCAGCTGCGCGCCCTGCAGCGCGAGCAGGCTGTGCGCCCAGGGCGAGAGGACGTGGCCGGTCCAGGTCAGGCGCGCGAGCACCACCGCGAGCGCGGCTGCGAGCGCCGGGACGAAGGCCATGCGCAGCGAGGGCTCGGTCCCGGGCCCGGCGCGGGCTCGCCCGCGCGAGCGTGCCATCTCGAACGCGAACAACAGGGCGGCGAACAGCACGCCCTCGTCGCGGATCAAGACGGCCAGCACCAGCGAGACGGCGAGCACGCCGCTCCGTCGCCGCTCGAAGGCGAGGAAGGCGAGCGTGAGTGCGAAGGCGAGCAAGGTCGCCTCGGTGCCGCTCGCGGCGGCGGCCGCCACGGCTCCCGATACGACGAAGAGCACGGGGGCGACCACTCCGGCCAGGCGCACGCGGCTGAAGCGCGCCAGGACCACCGCCGTCGCGAGCGCCGCGAGCGTGCCCACGAGCTGGGCGAACGCCGGGCCCTGGATCCCCAGGCGCCACAGCCGCTCGGGGATCGCCGCGATCAGGGCCCAGGCCGGCGAGCCGTAGCTCTCGGCCGCCTCCTGGCTCGGGTTCCAAGCGAAGCTGCCGCCCTGGACGTAGTGCCGTGCCATCCGGATCGGCACGTAGACCGCGTCGTAGGGCGCCGCGATCTCGCCGGCGGGGTTCTTGTGCAGGGCGAGGGTGTGCGCGAGCAGGATCACCAGCGCCAGGAAGAGAGCGATCGTGCGGTTCATCCGCCGCGCTCCGCGCGAGTGCGGCTCATGCCCACGGCTCGGGCTCGACGATCTCGGCGGTGGCGGCGGCGCGCTCCACGAGGCCCTCGACGTCGAGCTCCGCCTCGGCGCGCAGGCACTCCTCGATGCGGCCGCGGATCACCGGGCGCTGGGGCATGAAGAGCGTGCAGCAGTCGGGCTCCTGGACCGCCGAGACCTCGTAGGTGCCGATGCGGCGCGCCAGCGCGACCGTCTCGTGCTTGTCGTAGGTGAGCAAGGGCCGCAGGACCGGCAGGTCGGCGGCGGCGCCGATGCAAGTCAGGTTCTCCAGGGTCTGGCTCGCCACCTGCCCCAAGGATTCGCCGGTGACCAGGGCGCGCGCGCCCTCGGCGGTCGCGATGCGCGAGGCGATGCGCTGCATCATGCGGCGGTAGAGCACCGTGCGGTAGGGGGGAACTCCGGCCCCCTTGACCGCGAGCTGCACGTCCGCGAAGGGCACGACGTGCAGGCGGCTCCGCCGCTGGTAGCGCGCCAGGATCGCCACCAGGTCGACCACCTTCTTGCGCGAGCGCTCGCCGACGTAGGGGTGTGAGTGGAAGGTGACGAACCTCACGTCGCAGCCGCGCTTCATCGCCAGCCAGGCCGCGACCGGCGAATCGATCCCGCCGGAGATCAGGCAGGTGACCAGGCCCAGGGTGCCGACCGGCAGGCCGCCCGGACCGCTCAGGCGGGTCGCGAAGATGTAGGCCCGCTCGGGTCGCACGTCGATCCCGAGCGTCAGCATCGGGTCGTCGAGCCGGACCCGGATCGAACCCAGGCCCGGCAGGATGCGATCGGCCACGAAGCGATCGAGCTCGAAGGAGCGCAGCGGAAAGCGCTTGTCCGCGCGGCGGCTCTCGACGCGGAAGGTCACGGTCTCGCCGGGCGGAAAGGTGCGCAGGGCAGCCGCGAGTACGGGCCGCGCCGCCTCGACGATGGCCTCCGGCTCGGGAGCCACGCCCCAGGCGGGCGAGAGCGACACGATGCCGAAGACGTCCTGGAGACGGCGGGCGACGGCCTCGACCCGGCGCTCGGGGAAGACCGCCAGCCGCCCCTGGCGGCGCTCGACCTTGACCGGAGAGATCGCCGCGGCGGCGTGGCGGATGTTGCGGACCAGCGCGCGCTCGAAGAGCGGGCGGTTGTGGCCCTTGAGCCCGAGCTCGCCGTAGCGCACGAGCACGATCTCCGGCGCGGTCTCCGCCGCGATCTCCGCCGGGCTAGCCTGCATCTCTCACCAGGCGGCGAGCGAAACGTCGCAAATGGCGGTGGATGCAAGGCAGGCGACGGAGGGCACCGGAGCCGACCTTGACAGGTCGGCGAGGAGTCCGACCGAGCCTAACGCAGCAGGCGCCGGCAGTTGCGGCGTTGCAGCCGTCGGCTGGTGAGAGATGCAGGCTAGGTTCGGAGAGCGCCATCAGCGCGCGACCGCGTCCAGCTCGCGCGACACCTCGGCCAGGACCTGCGCCGCGCGGCGCGCCTCGTCCGGCGTGGTGTAGCGCGAGAACGAGAAGCGCAGGACGCGCCGGCTCCGGTCGGGCTCGAGGCCGGCGGCGCGGTGCGCCGGGCTGATGTCTCGGCTCTTCGACTGGCAGGCGCTGGCGGAGCTGACCAGCACGCCGCGCTGCTCGAGGTGGTGCATGCGCACCTCGGCCGGCGCGCCGCTCACGAGCACGGGCACGATGGAATCCAAGGGCGGCAGGGTGCGCTCGCCGAAGCGCAGGATGCGCGCGCCGGGGATCTCGCGCACGCCTTCGACGAAGGCGCCCGCCACCTCGGCCAAGCGCCGCGCGGTGGTCTCGCGCTCGCGCTCGGCCAGCTCCGCGGCGACGCCTAGCCCGACTGCCGCCGGGACGTTTTGGGTTCCCGAGCGCAGGCCGCGCTCCTGGTCGCCCCCGAAGACCAGGGGGCGCAACGGGAGCGGGCCTGCGAGCACCAGCGCACCGGCCCCCTTGGGACCATGGATCTTGTGGGCGCTCAGGCTGACCGCGTCGACCCCCATCTCCAGCGGGGAGCACTCGAGCTTGCCGAAGGCCTGCACGAGGTCGGCGAAGATCCGCGCTCGGGGCGAGATCGCGCGCACCCGCCGCGAGAGCTCGCGCAAGGGGTAGACGCTGCCCAGCTCGTTGCTCGCGAGCATCTGGGCGACCAGCACCGTGTCCGGGCGCAGCTTGCGCTCCGCGTCCGCGAGGTCGAGCGAGCCCTCCTCGTCCAGACGAAGGAACTCGACCTCGAAACCCTCCTCCGCGAGCTGCAGCGCCGGCGCGCGCACCGAGGCGTGCTCGGTGGGACCGATCAAGACGTGCCTGCCGAGCCGCTGGGCGGCGCGGGCGATCCCGAGCACGGCGAGGTTGTTCGCCTCGGTCCCGCCCGAGGTGAAGATCACCCCCTGCGGCCGCACCCCGAGCGCTCGCGCGACGCGCGAGCGCGCGAGGTCGAGCGCGGCCTCGGCGCGCACGCCCAGCGGATGGCGCGAGGAGGGGTTGCCGAACTCGGCGCCGAAGTAGGGGGCCATCGCCTCGCTGACCTCCGGGGCGAGGGGCGTGGTCGCTGCGTTGTCCAGGTAGAGCGGGTCCATCGCGCTGGCCAAGCATAGGAAACGGGTCGCACTCGCTGGACGGGCCCGGGTGGCACGCGCCCATTGGAGCGCTCCGATCCGGCTACGGGGCCCTCCAGGCGTGGAACCCGGGCGAGCCCGGATCGACGGTCCCGGAGCTGGACGGCCGGTGACCTCGCGGGTTTCGGGCCCCGCGGGAGCCGGGTCCGGCGAACCGGGCCAGCTTCCCTCAGCGGCGGATCTGCAGGGGCGGCAGCTCCGGCCTCGCCACCCGCCCCGCTTCCACCTGCACCTCGGCGCCGCGCATCTCCCCCTCGCCGGCGCGGACGCTCACCGTGAACGTCCCCGGCGGCAGGTCGTCGAAGCGGAAGCTCCCGTCGGGACCGGTCGCCAGCGGCGGCCAGAGGTGCGCCGGCTGGTGCGCGTCCTCCACCAGCACGAGCGCTCCCTCGACCGCTCGGCCGGAGGTGTCGATCACCCGCGCCTCGATCGCGCCCGCCGCAAGCTCGACCCGGAGGTCGCTCGCGCCTCGAGCGTGGTCCAGCTCCGCCGCCCCGGCGACGAGGTCGGGCCAGCTCCCGCCGCGGGCCCAGGAGGGCAAGACCGCGATCCGATAACGCCCCAGCGCCAAGTCCTCGACGCGAAAGCTCCCGTCATCGGCGGTCATGAGGCGGCGGGGAACGGCGCCGCCGAACGCCTCGGGTGGCGCGGAGGGCGTCAGCACCAGCTCGTACGCCAGCGCCGCATCGGCGGGTGAGGCGAGAGCCGGAACGATGCGGCCCGAGAGCGGCACTCGGACCACCTCGGGCAAGGCCGGCGGCGGCGGCGAGCGCGGCGGCAGGACCAGGGACACATCGCTCGGACCTGGGGTGACGCGGTGGCTGCTCGGCGGCCAGCCCCAGGCCAGGACGAGGGCGTCGCTCTCCTCCGGCTGCAGGCCTTCCAGGCGAAAGCGACCGTCGCTGCCGGTCGAGGTCCAAAACGGCATGCCGCCCGAGCGCAGGACGATCGAAGCCTCGGCCACCGGCGCGCCATCCTCGTCCACGACGACGCCGCTGAGCGCTGCGCCGCCCGCCGGAG
The DNA here is from genome assembly GCA_035546375.1 of Planctomycetota bacterium. GTDB lineage: Bacteria > Planctomycetota > UBA1135 > UBA1135 > DATKBQ01. Next base: position 5,471 of record DATKBQ010000512.1, read on the forward strand.
CCCGCAAGGGCGGCAGCCCCAGGGTTCGCGGCGTCGCGAAGGGCGGCCGGGGCGGCTCCGGCTCGCGCCAGCGCCGAGCGAAGAGCACCCCGAGCAGCGCTCCGAGGACGAGCACGGGCAAAATGACGCTCAGGCGCTTCAAGACGGCGGGCGATGCGCACGCCCTGAGTATTTAGACCTCGAGGGGGCAGCCTGGCCACGCGCGCAGCGAAAAAGGCCATGCGTCCTGCTCTCCCGCGCAGGGCATGCACCGGCGCGTTGACCCGTTTCCTGGCGTCCACCTATACTGCTCCGCTTTTCTGGGCCGTGGGCAGCCGCCCGCGACCCTGTCCGAGCGCCGCCCCGCCTTCCCGAGGAGCACCACCGCCTTGACCCGCAGGGCCTTCATCGCCGGCAACTGGAAGATGAACCTCGACCGCCGCGCGTCCCTGCGACTCGCGGCGGCCTTGGCCGAGGGACTCGCCGCCGAGGAGCGCTGCGAGATCGCAGTCTGCCCGCCGTTCGTCTACATCGACGAGGTGGCGCGGGCCCTCGCCGGCTCGAAGATCCGCGTCGGGGGCCAGAACCTCTGCGACGAGCCCGAGGGTGCCTTCACCGGCGAGATCAGCGCGCGCATGCTGCGCGACGTCGGGGCCGAGCTCGTGATCGTCGGCCACTCCGAGCGACGCCACCTCTACGGCGAGTCCGACGAGCTGGTGAGCTCGAAGCTGCGCTCGGCGCTGGACGAGGGCCTCGACGCGATCCTGTGCGTGGGCGAGACCCTCGACGAGCGCACGGCCGAGCAGACCGAGTCGGTGATCGCCCGCCAGCTCACGCACGGCTTGGCGGGGGTGAGCGATTCCGAGCTGCCGCGCGTCACGATCGCCTATGAGCCCGTATGGGCCATCGGCACCGGCCACAACGCGACGCCCGCCCAGGCCAGCGAGGCGCACGCCTATCTGCGAGGCGTGCTCTCCGGCCTCTACGACGACTCCCGCGCCGAGCGCGTGCGCATCCAGTACGGGGGGAGCGTGAAGCCCTCGAACGCCGCCGAGCTCCTCACCGCGCGCGAGGTGGACGGCGCCCTGGTCGGCGGCGCTTCCCTCGAGCCCGATTCTTTCCTACAAATCGTCCGTTCCCGGTGAGGTGAGCGGCCTCCCGCCCCGGCCCGAGCCCCGAGACCCGCCATGTGGATCCTCTTCAGCACCCTCCTCTACATCCTGTTCGTCGTCGCGGCGATCGTGCTCGTCGTGGTCATCCTCCTGCAAGAGGGACGGGGCGGCGGCTTCGGCGAGGCCCTGGGCAGCCACGGCCGCGAGACCTTCGGCGTCGGATCGCGCGGCATCAACACCTTCACCGCGGTGACCGCGGGCATCTTCCTGGGCAGCGCGCTCCTGATCCACATCGTCAACCGCATCCAGGCGGAAGACACGGTGTTCGACGGCGTCGGTGCGCCGGCGATCGAGGGCCGCAGCCTCCCCGTCGGCGCGCCTCCGGGCGGGATCAACGTCCCGCCCGCCCAGCCGCCGCCCCAGACGCCCACCGGCAACTGAGCGGAGCGCCGCCGGCATGCGCTCGATGACCGGCTTCGGCGCCGCCACCAGCGAAGAACGCTCGCTCGCCCTGCGCGCCGAGGCGCGCTCGGTCAACCACCGCTTCTTGCAGATCAAGGTGCGCCTGCCGGGCGAGCTGGCCCACCTCGAGCCCGAGATCGACGAGCTGGTGCGCAAGCGATTGGAGCGCGGGTCGGTCTCGATCACGGTCGCGCTCTCGGGTGCCGGCACGCTGGGCGAGGTGACGGTCAACACCGAAAGCGCGCGGCGCTACAAACGGCTCCTGACGCGGCTCGCGCGGGAGCTGGAGATCCCGCCGGAGATCTCGCTCGACGCGCTGGTGGCGCTGCCGGGGGTGGTCGGAGCGGGTGCCGACGGCCGCTCGCTGCAGCGCGGGCGGCGCGCGACGCTCTCGGCGGTCGCGGGCGCGCTGGAGGCGCTCGGGCGCATGCGCGAGGCCGAGGGCCGCCACCTGCGCTCCGACCTCGAGCGCAACGCGTCGGCGATCGAGAAGGTCGTCGCCAGGATCGCCAAGCGCATGCCGCAGGCGGTCCTCGCCCATCAGAAGAAGCTCCACGAGCGGGTCGAGGAGCTGATCGCCGGGCGCGGCGCGGTCCAGCCCGAGGACCTGGCGCGCGAGGTGGCGCTGATCGCCGACCGCATGGACGTCTCCGAGGAGCTCTCGCGGCTGGAGAGCCACATCGCCCAACTGCGCGCGCTCCTCGAGCGCAGCGGGCCGGTTGGCCGCCAGCTCGATTTCCTGGTCCAGGAGATGCTGCGCGAGGCGAACACGATCGGCAGCAAGTGCAACGACGCCCAGGTGTCCCATGGCGTGATCGAGGTCAAGACCTCGATCGAGCGCCTGCGCGAGCAGGTGCAGAACGTCGAGTAGGGACATGGGCGCGCCCGGGCAGATGCTGGTGATCTCGGGGCCCTCGGGCAGCGGCAAGAGCACGATCTGCAAGCGCCTGCTCGAGGACCCGCGCGTACGCTTCTCGATCTCGGCCACCACGCGCCCGCCGCGGACCGGCGAGGTGCACGGGCGCGACTACCTGTTCGTGTCGAAGGAGCGCTTCCTCGAGCACGTCAAGCGTGGCGACTTCATCGAGCATGCCGAGGTGCACGGGAACATGTACGGGACGCTGCGCGCGCCGCTCGAGGAGGCGCTCGAGCGCGGCGAGACGTTCCTGCTCGAGATCGACGTGCAGGGCGCGAACCAGCTCAAGGCCCTGGGCGTGCCCGGGCTCTACGTCTTCATCGCGCCGCCCAGCATGGACGAGCTGCGCAAGCGGCTCGAGGGCCGCCGCACCGACGCGCCCGACGTGGTCGAGCGCAGGCTGCGCAAGGCCGAGGAGGAGCACCGCGAGCGGGTCAAGTACGATCACGTGGTGACCAACGACGACCTCGAGCGCGCGGTGGAGGAGATCCGGCGCTTGGCCGGCTTGGCGCGGCCCAGCGGAGCCGCGGAGCGCTCGCGTTGAGCCGCGTCCTGCTCGTCGCCAGCGCGTCGGTCGCCGTTTACAAGGCCTGCGACCTGGCCAGCAAGCTGTGCCAGGCCGGGCACGAGGTGCGGACGATCTTGACGCCCGCCGCGGCCCAGCTCGTGGCTCCTCAGCTCTTCGAGGCTTTGACCGGCGGCAGCGCGCAGGTGGAGGAGTTTGGCGCCGGCCGGCGCGGCGGCATGGACCACATCGAGCTGGCGCGCTGGGGCGAGCTCTTGCTCGTCGCCCCGGCGAGCGCCGACATGGTCGCGCGCCTCGCGCTCGGCCTGGCCGGCGACCTGGCGGCGACGGTGGCGCTGGCCTTTCCAGCCGGTCGGCCGCGCATGGCCTGCCCCTCGATGAACCCTGAGATGCTCCTCGCGCCGGCGGTGCAGCGCAACCTGGCCCAGCTCCGACAGGACGGCTGGACCGTGCTGGAGCCCGGCGAGGGGCACATGGCCTGCGGGGTCAGCGGCAAGGGCCGGCTCCCGGAGCCGGAGGCGATCGCGCGGCGCGTGGCCGAGGTGCTGGCGGGGTGACCACCGCGGTCGCACCCAGGCGAGGCACCGCTCGGTCGGTGTCCGTCACCCGCCGGCGGCCGGAGACCCGCCCCAGCCCGGCCCCGGCCCGGCGCCGGCGCCCCTTGAGGGTCCTGGTGACCGCCGGCCCCACGCGCGAGCACATCGACCCCGTGCGCTACCTCTCCAACGAGTCGAGCGGCAGGATGGGCTTCGAGATCGCCCGCGAGGCGGCCGAGCGCGGTTGGCGCGTGACCCTGGTCGCCGGCCCGGTGGCGCTCCCGACGCCTGCCGGGGTGACGCGCGTCAACGTGGTCAGCGCGCGGGAGATGCTCGACGCCGCCTCGCGCGCCTTCCGCGACGCCGACGCCCTGTTCATGGCTGCGGCGGTGTCCGACTGGCGCCCGCGGCAGCGGCGCGCCCAGAAGTGGCGCAAGAAGGAGCAGGGCGGCACCGAGGCGCAGCTCGACCTGGTGCGCACCTCCGACATCCTGGCGCGCCTGGCCCGCCGCAAGGGCGGGCGCCTGGTGGTCGGGTTCGCCCTGGAGACCGCCGACGGCGAGCGCCGAGCGCGCCGCAAGCTGGTCGCCAAGAATGCGGACTACATGGTGCTGAACGACGATTCGGCATTGAATGCCGAGCGGGCGACCGTGACCATACTCGGCAGGGATGGGACCTCGCGCCGCCTCGAGAACAGGAGCAAGGCCGCGATCGCCCGCGCGCTGGTCGGCCTCGCCGCGCCGCGCGGCGAGGGGCGCTAGCCGCGTCGGGCCGCCGCCCGTCAGCCGGTCGCCC
>DATKBQ010000513.1:0-5936 GCA_035546375.1 Planctomycetota bacterium
ACTACGACTCAGAAGTTGCCCAGTTGCCGAGGTGGGGGTCAGGCGAGGTTCTGCGCCGCGAACTCCCAGTTGACCAGGTGATCGAGCCACGCGGTGACGTAGTCCGGCCGGCGGTTCTGGTAGTCGAGGTAGTACGCGTGCTCCCAGACGTCGATCGTGAGCAGCGGGCGCTGGCCCTTCTCGAGCGGCGTGTGCGCGTTGGAGGTCTTCGTCACGGCCAGCTTGTCGCCGTCGGCGACGAGCCAGGCCCAGCCGCTGGCGAATTGCGACTTCGCCGCTTCCGCCAGCGCCTGCTTGAGCTTGTCGAACCCTCCGAACGACGCCTCGATCCGCTTCGCCAGCTCGCCCGTCGGCCGCCCGCCGCCCTGCGGCTTCATCGAGCGCCAGTAGAAGGTGTGGTTCCAGGTCTGCGCCGCGTTGTTGAACAGGGCCTGCTTCGATTCGTCGCCGGAGAGCGTGCGCACCAGCTCCTCGAGCGGCAGGTCGGCCAAGTTGGTGGCCTTGACCCCCTCGTTCAGCTTGTCGACGTAGCCCTTGTGGTGCTTGCCGTAGTGGAACGAGAGCGTCTTCGCGCTGATGTGCGGCTCGAGCGCGCTCTCGGCGTACGGCAAGGGCGGAAGCTCGTGCGGCGCCGCGCGACCGAGCAGTTCCGGGCTGCCGATCAGCTCCTGTCGACCCGCCGGGGGCTTACACCCCAGCGCCACGTACGCCGAGCCCGCCATCGCCCCCGCCAGCAGCCCGCGCCGGCTGACGCCCTTCGGATCGCTCGTCCCGCTCATCGGCTTCACCTCCGTACCGTTCTTGCTTGCCATGAATCACCGCCGGCGCACCACGGCCGTTTTCAGCCGTCGAGCGGCGCGAGCGGCGCGTCCTCGGCGCGCGTTCCGGGGCCGGTGGCGGCCTCGAACACGCGCCGCATGTTCCCTCCGAGCACCTTGCGCACGTCGTCCAGCGAGAAACCGCGCCCCAGGAGCGCGTCGGCGAGCGCCGGATAGCGCGACGCGTCCTCGAGGCCCTGCGGCACGCGCTGGATCCCGTCGAAGTCCGAGCCGATCCCGACGTGGTCGATCCCCGCCACCTCGACCGCGTGGCAGACGTGCTCGGCGACGCGCTCGATCGAGAGCGGCGTGGCCTCGCGCTGGAGGAACTCGGACTCGCGCAGGAACCGCTCGGCCTCGCTCGCGCCGCCGATCGCTCGGAACGCCTCGCTCGCGCGCAACCGCGCCTCCTCCTCGCGCGCGGCAGCGTCGAGGAAGGCCGTGCAGAACACGATCCCGGCGACGCCGCCGCGCCGGCCCAAGGCCCGCAGCTGGTCGTCGGTCAGGTTGCGCGGGTGGTCGTGGAGCGCGCGGCATCCGGAGTGGCTGGCGATCGGAGCGCGCTCGCTCGCCTCGAGCGCGTCGTAGAACGAGCGCTCGCCGGCGTGGCTGAGGTCGACCAGGATCCCGAGCCTGTTCATCGTGCCCACCAGCTCGCGCCCGAACGCCGAGAGACCGGCCGGCACGCCCGCGCCCGCTCCGTCGCGACACGAGCGGATCCACGGCAGGTGGTTGTTCCACACCAGCGTGAAGACGCGCACGCCGTGCTCGAAGAGCGCCTCGAGCTTGCGCGGGTCCTCCTCGATCGAGTGGCCGCCCTCGACGCCCGGGACGGCGGCGACCGCGCCGCGCGCGTGCGCCGCCCGCAGCGTCGCAGCGTTCCCCGCGATGCCCACGCGCGCGGGATGGCGCCGGACGAGCCGGTGGAGCTCGCGCAGGAGCGCCAGCGTGCGCTGGAAGGCTGCGCCCGGCCCGCGCTGCAGGTGCTCTGGGTCGACCCAGCACACGAAGACCAGCGCGCCGAGCCCGCCCTCGAGGCCGCGCTCCAGGTCGAGCTGCCCGCGCCCGCGCACCCCCAGGTCGTCGCCCAGATCGAGGGCGCGCTGCAAGGAGTCCGCATGGGTGTCGAAGACCGCTCGCTCGAGCGCGAGCGCCCGCCCCGCGGGCGAGAGCGATGAGGGAGCCGGAGCCATCGTGCGGCGCTGGCGGATGCGCCGACCTGCCACCGCCTTTGTACCCCAGGCGGGGCGCGAGCCGCGAGCACCTCGATGTTCCAGCTCGGTCAAGCTGCCATCCTGACAGCCCAACCCTCGTTGAGCATGGAGCTCTGTCAGTCTGGCAGGGCTCGGAGTCATGGAATCGGGGCCGGTCGCGATCCCTTCCAGGAGGGGCCATCGGCACGGGGTTTGCCCCCGCCGCGCCCGCTCCCGATCTGCACGCCATGCTCCCGCTCCGCAGGGTCCTCCTGGCCGACGACGACCTCGAAGTTCGCTCCGGGGTGGCCGACCTCCTGACGCTGCTCGGCGTGGAGGTGCTGGAGGCCGAGAGCGGGCTGGAAGTGCTGGAGATCGTGCGCGTCCGCCTACAACCGGTCCACCTCTTGCTCCTCGACATGCACATGCCCGGCTGCAGTGGACTCGAGGTGCTCGAGCGCCTGCGCCAGCCCCCCGCGGTGCGCGTGCCGTGCATCTTCTACTCAGGCGAGGCCACCGACGAGGTCGAGCGACTGGCGCTCGCAGCCGGAGCGCGCGCCTTCCTGCGCAAGCCCGTGCAACCCGACCGCCTGCGCGGCGAGGTTCTGCGCGCGCTCCAGCCGCGACCGGCGGGCGCCCTGTTCCCGAAGAACACCGAGGACCTTGGCTGAGCGAGGGCTCGGCCTGCCTCGTTCGCCAACCATCCAATCGACCCCCAGCGGCGCCGGACACGGGCCGCGCTTCCCCCTGACCAAAGCCCCGAGAAGAACCGCCACCATGGCAACGAAGACGAAATCCCCCGCCGGCAAGTCCACCATCCGTCCCCTGGGAGACCGCGTGCTGGTGCAGCGCGTGGAGGCCGAGGAGAAGACCGCTGGAGGCATCCTGCTCCCCGACACGGCCAAGGAGAAGCCCAAGGAGGGCAAGGTGATCGCGATCGGCAACGGCCGCGTGCTCGACACGGGCGAGCGCTCGACCTTCTCGGTCAAGTCCGGCGACCGGGTGCTGTTCACCTCCTACGCCGGGACCGAGGTGAAGTACGGCGGCAACGAGTACCTGATCATGCGCGAGGAAGACATCCTCGGCATCATCGCGTGACGGCCCGGCCGCAGACGACGAGGAGCACACGATGACCGCCAAACAGATCAGCTACGACGCCGAGGCGCGCGAGCACATCCGCAACGGCGTGCGCCGCCTGGCGCGCGCGGTGAAGATCACGCTCGGCCCGCGCGGCCGCAACGTGATCATCCAGAAGTCCTTCGGCTCGCCGACCGTCACCAAGGACGGCGTGACCGTGAGCAAGGAGATCGAGCTGGAGGACGCCTACGAGAACATGGGCGCGCAGCTGGTCAAGGAGGTCGCCGCGCGCACCTCGGACGCCGCCGGGGACGGCACGACCACCGCGACCGTGCTGGCCGAGGCGATCTTCGAGGAGGGGATCAAGAACGTCACCGCCGGCGCGAACCCGGTGGCGCTCAAGCGCGGGATCGACAAGGCCGTCGAGGCCTGCGTCGCGCACTTGAAGCAGATCTCGACCCCGGTCAAGGGCCGCAAGGACATCGCCCAGATCGGCTCCGTCGCCGCCAACAACGACATGGAGATCGGCAACATGATCGCCGAGGCCATGGAGAAGGTCGGCAAGGACGGCGTGATCACGGTCGAGGAAGGCAAGAGCCTGAAGACCGAGGTCGAGTGGGTCGAGGGGATGCAGTTCGACAAGGGCTACCTGAGCCCGCACTTCATCACCAACCCCAAGACCATGGACGCGACCTACGAGCGTCCCTACGTCCTGGTCCACGAGAAGAAGGTCTCCTCGATCAAGGACATGATCCCGTTGCTCGAGCAGGTCGCCCAGGCCGGCCGGCCGCTGGTCGTCATCGCCGAGGACGTCGAAGGCGAGGCGCTCGCGACGCTGGTGGTCAACAAGCTGCGCGGCGCCTTCCCGTGCGTCGCCGTGAAGGCCCCGGGCTTCGGCGATCGCCGCAAGGCGATGCTCGAGGACATCGCGGTCTTGACCGGGGCGACGCCGATCATGGAGGCCACCGGCCGCAGCCTCGAGAACGTGACGCTCGCCGACCTCGGCAGCGCGCGCAAGGTGGTCGTCGAGAAGGAGACCACGACCATCGTCGAGGGTGGGGGCAAGAAGGAAGCGATCCAGGGCCGGATCGCGCAGATCCGCGCCGAGATCGAGACCACCAAGTCGGATTACGACAAGGAAAAGCTGCAGGAGCGGCTGGCCAAGCTCTCCGGCGGCGTCGCGCAGATCAACGTCGGCGCGGCGACCGAGGCCGAGATGAAGGAGAGGAAGGCCCGCGTCGAGGATGCCCTGCACGCCACCCGCGCGGCCGTCGAGGAGGGCGTCGTGCCCGGCGGCGGCGTGGCGCTGACCGCCTGCATCCAGGCGGTGGAGAAGCTGAAGCTGGAGGGCGACGAGAAGGTCGGCGCGCAGATCATCCGCCGCTCGCTCGAGTCGCCGATGCGCCAGATCGCGGCCAACGCCGGCCAGGACGGCGCGGTCGTGGTGCAGAACGTGCGCTCGAAGGCCAAGGCGAACTGGGGCTACAACGCCGCGAGCGACACCTACGAGGATCTGGTCGACGCGGGCGTGATCGACCCGACCAAGGTGACGCGCACGGCGCTGCAGAACGCGGCCAGCGTGGCCAGTCTGCTGCTCACGACCGACGCGCTGGTCAGCGAGGTGCCTGAGAAGGAAGAGAAGGCCGGCGCGGGCATGCGCGACTAGGACCTCCCCACCGGAGACCGAATGCGGGCCACTCCGTCCAAGCGACGGGGCGGCCCGTCCTTTTTCGTGGAGATCGGCTTCGATTCGCCCGCGCACTCCCCTTCAGAACCGGCGGAGCGAGCGTCCGCCGGCGAGTTGTCGTCCCCGCACGGGACGTCGATACTGGAGACGGAAGGAAGAAGTGAGCGAGACCCCTGCCAGCCCCGTTTCGGGGCACGAGCCGGAGGACCCTGAGCGCCTGATCGCCGACCACGTCCAGGAGTTCCTGCGGATCCTGGAAGAGGAGGGCGTCGCGCCGGACCTGGACGAGTTCTGCGAGCGCGCGCCGAAGGCCCTGCGCCGGCAGTTGCGCGAGCGCTGCGTCGACGTCCAGTTCATCAAGCGGCTCCTGCCCGCGCGGGCGACCGCGCCGTCGACCCACTCCGACGTCTCGACGGGACGGGTCCTGGGCGACTTCCGGCTCCTGCGCGAGATCGGCCGCGGGGCGATGGGCGTCGTCTATCTGGCGCGGCAGATCTCCTTGAACCGCGAGGTCGCGGTCAAGGTGCTGCCGCCGCACGTGACCGTGTCGGAGCGCCAGATCGAGCGCTTTCGGCGCGAGGCGATCGCCGCAGCGAAGCTGACCCACCCCGGCATCGTGCCGATCCACTCGGTCGGCGAGGCCGAGGGCATGCACTACTTCGCGATGGAGTACGTGCCCGGGAACAGCTTCGCGGCCGAGCTCGAGGCGCTGCGCGCGGAGCGCCAGGAGCCGCAGCCCAAGGAGCCGGCGCGGCTCGGCAAGCGCGAGGACAAGAGCTACGTGGCCGAGGTGGCCGAGATCGTCATGCGCGTCGCCGAGGCCCTCGACTACGCCCACAAGCAGGGGATCATCCACCGCGACATCAAGCCGCAGAACATCCTGCTCGACGAGCTGCTCCAGCCGCGCGTGGTCGACTTCGGCCTGGCCAAGGACATCAGCGCCGAGACGCTCTCGCAGTCGGGCGAGATCGCCGGAACGCCGTTCTACATGAGTCCCGAGCAGGCGCTCGCCAAGCGCGTGCACATCGACCACCGCACGGACATCTTCTCGCTCGGGGTCGTGCTCTACGAGGCCTTGACCCTGCGCCGGCCGTTCGAGGGGCGCACGTCGCACGACGTGCTCTACAGGATCAGCTTCGAGGACCCGCCGCCGATCCGGAG
>DATKBQ010000514.1:0-11826 GCA_035546375.1 Planctomycetota bacterium
GCGCTCCTCGAGCCAAGCGAGCGCCGCAGGCCAGCCGGTCGCGGCCAGCGCGCGCGCCGCGCCTCGTCCGCGCGGCGCGTCGGGGTACTCGAGCGCCTCGCGCGCCCAGCGCACGCAGAGCTGCGCGCCGCCGAGCCGTCCGGCATCCGCCGGCTCGAGCACGAGGATCCAGGGGTGCGGGCCCTCGAGGCCGAAGCCGACGAAGCTCGCGCCGTGCGCGCCGGCGGCGGCCGCGAGCAGCTCCGCGAGATCGCCGGCGACCTCGCGCCCCCGCTGCGCCGCCTCGAGCGGCGGCTCCCACGGCTCCGCGTACAGCAAGGGATCGAGCACGAGCGCCGGCGGGTCCGAGCCTTCGTCGAGCGCGACCTCGACCGCCGCCAGGCGCGCGAGGCGGTCCAGGACCTCGTCGAGGGATGCGGCGGCGGGCCTCAGGCTCCAGGTCTGCGGCGAGCGGCCGGCCAAGGCCTCGAGCACCGAACGCCACGGCGCGGCATCGAGCGCCCGCTCGGCGCCCCACCAGCGCGCGGCCATCTGCTCGAGCGCGTGCTCGCCCAGCTCCCGCGGCCCGGGCTCGTACTCCCGCGCGAGCAGCGCCGCCAGGGCGAAGTGGCGGTCGTCGCCGCCGAGCGCGCGCTCGAGCCGCCGCTGGACCTCCAGCTCCGCCTTGCCGGCCGCCTCGGCGAGCAGCGGGAAGTCGACCGGATCGAGGTGCGTCGCGAGCCAGCGCTCGGCCGCCAGCCGCTCCTCCGCCCGCGGCGCGGAGAGCTGAACGAGCGCCGAGCGCGTGTCGAGGGCCGCGAGGAGAGCGAGGAGGAGCGCGCCGGAGGGCACGGCCGGCATCATACTCGTGTCAATTCCGAGGCAGCTTTCGCTGCGCCGCTTTCTTGCGCTTCCCAGCCCGGGTCGACACGCGCTCTTCCAGCCAATGCTGGAGCGAATCCTGGGTTTCCGCCGATCGTCTCCCTGCGAGCAAACTCTCGACGCTGATGTCCTCGTCCAGGCCGGGCCAATGAATGCCGACGCCGCCTCCGATCAGGCGCCACTCCGTCCGTTCTCGAGCAGTGCCCCGAAGTAGGCGCGGATACCACGCAAGCGGAACGGCCAACGTCCGACCGTCGACGAGATGGACCGCCAATTCGTTGTCGGTCACTTTCACGTCCGCTGCCCGCACGCCGTGGAGGTCATTCTCTGAAGTAGGCATCCCAGCTCCTTTGAAGTCGGGCTCGATGTCGTTCGACCAGTCCTTGGATCCGCCTCACCTCGGCAGACCTGAATCCACCGCTGCTCTGAAGGCGCACTGGCTCCAGCCAGAACTTCGCCGTGCTCTCGTCTCGCTCCACATGAACATGCGGCGGCTCCCTCCCATCGCCCGAGTAGAAGAAGAACCGGTAAGGGCCGGATCTCATGACCGTCGGCACGCCCCCACCCTACCAGGAGCTGGGAACCGCTGTGAAGCTCTCACCAGCGCGTGACCTTGCCGCATCGGCAGCCCATGCGCCTTGTTACGATCAGGATTCATGTCACCCGCCAGCCATGTCCCTTCGCCGCCTAGCGCCGGACATCACCGTGGTCGCCGAGGGCGGCGCGAAGCGAGGCCGTTCAACGCTCCGCTGACAGCACTTGTCGGACCACATCGTTGCTGACCAGGGCAAGCGTCGATCCATCCGTCATGTTCAAGAGAGTCCTGATCGCCAACCGCGGCGAAGTCGCCGTGCGCGTCGCCCGCGCCTGCCGCGAGCTCGCGATCTCACCGGTGTGCGCGGTCTCGGAGGCCGACCTGGGCGCGGGCTGGCTGGGCCACATGGACGAGGTGGTCTGCATCGGCCCCGCGCCGGCGCGCGAGAGCTATCTCCAGCGCGAGCGCGTGCTCCAGGCGGCGCTGCAGACCCACTGCTCGGCCGTGCATCCCGGGTGGGGCTTCCTGGCCGAGGACGCGCTCTTCGCCGCCCTGTGCGAGCAGCACGGGGTGAGCTTCGTCGGCCCGAGCGCGGCGCTCATCGCGCGCATGGGTCGCAAGGCGCCCGCGCGGCGCGCCATGGAGGAGGCGGGCTTGCCGGTGATCCCGGGCTCGCGCGACGTCGCCGCGGGCGTCGACGAGGCGCTCGAGGCGGCGCGCGCTTGCGGCTGGCCGGTGATCCTCAAGGCGGACGCGGGCGGAGGCGGGCGCGGGATGCGGCGCTGCGCGGACGAGGCGGAGCTGCGCCGGGCGTTCGGCGAGGCGGCCGCGGAGGCGGCGGCGGCCTTCGGCAGCCCGGCCTTGTACGTGGAGCGCTTCGTGGAGGGTGGGCGGCACGTCGAGGTGCAGGTGCTCGGCGACCGGTTCGGCTCCGCCGTGCACCTCTACGAGCGCGAGTGCTCGGTGCAGCGCAACCACCAGAAGCTCCTGGAGGAGTCGCCGAGCCCGGCGCTGACCCAGGAGGAGCGCGAGCGGCTCGGCGAGCGGGCGGCGGCCGCGGCGCGCGCGCTCGGCTACGCCGGCGCGGGCACGCTCGAGTTCCTGCGCGCGCCCTCCGGCGAGCTCTTCTTCATGGAGATGAACGCGCGCCTCCAGGTGGAGCACGCCGTGACCGAGATGACGACCGGCATCGACATCGTCACGGCGCAGCTCCGCATCGCCGCCAACCAGCGTCTGGGGCTGCGCCAGGAGGACATCCGGCCGCGCGGCCACGCGATCGAGTGCCGGATCAACGCCGAAGACCCCGAGCACGGCTTCCGGCCGTCGCCGGGCACGTTGGAGGTCTTCGAGGTCCCCGCGGAGCTCGGCCCGGGCGAGCTGCGGATCGACACGCACATGGGGGCCGGCGACGAGATCGGACCGCACTACGACTCGCTCGTGGCCAAGGTGATCGCGCACGCTCCGACGCGCAGCGAAGCGATCGAGACCCTGCGCCGTACGCTGTCGGCGGCGCGCATCGAGGGAGTGAAGACGACGCTGCCGCTGCACCTCGCGGTGCTGGAGAGCGCGGAGTTCGCGGCGGGGCGTTACGACACGCGCTCGATCCCGGGCTGGCGCGCAGCCACGGCGGCGCGAGGGTGAAGCGCGCCTGCCGCACGGAGCCCGGCGCCAGGCGGATCGCGGGGCGAACATGCCGAGAGCAAGGCACGTGGCCATTCGCTCGCGTGGAAGGCCTCGTCAGCCGATCCCGATCAAACGCACCACTCGGCGCGCCCCCGCTCACGTCGAACACTTTGATTCGGGGAACATTGCGAGCGCACCGCCTCGGAGCAGGCGCACCCTCCGGACGCTTTCGCGCGCGAGTACGGCCGCGATAAGCGCGCGCCGGCGTCGGTGGGTGTCAAGATAGTTGTCGCCTCTGTTGAGCGGGTGCACCGCTGTCGCAGTCGGCAGTCGGCTGTGAGAGCTCGTTCAGAGGCCGAAGCCCTGCGGCAGCTCGCAAGGATAGCGACCGTCGTTCACGACGTGTGCCTTCGCCGGTACACGAGCTCCGCACGTGGCCGACCCCTGTTCGGCACCTGGGGTGGACCGGCCTCGTTCGCGATCCGTGCATGACTGCCTCGGATACCCTCGGCGCTCCATTCGGGCGCGAAGCTCTGCCCTTGAACTCCGCGCGAGGATCGGCCGTCTTCGGCCGATCCGCAGCGCGGAGTCTCGCGGCCGTACTCGGCCGCGAAAGCGCCCGAAGGGCGCCTCTGCACCGCTGGGGCTTCTACTCCCCGTCCACAGTCTCCATACTCCGCATCGCCCCTCCGACCCTGCCCCGTTCGCGGGTACCCTACGCCCTCCCCACCCCCGCCATGGCCAAGGTCCCCCTCGCCCCCATCGGCAGCCCTCGCGAGTCCTTCCTCGACGCGCGGACCTTCGAGCGCAACCGCGCCGCCCTGCGCGCGATCGAGGCAGTCCTCCACGAGCGCCGCCTGTGCATCGCCCAGGGCTGGGGGCCGAAGTACGCCGAGCGCGTCCATGCCAAGGGCAAGCTGACTGCCCGCGAGCGCATCGAACGCCTGCGCGACCCCGCGAGTCCGCTCCTCGAGGTGGGCACCTTCGTCAACTTCGAGCGGCGCTTCGGCGAGCTCGAGTCGCCGGCCGCGGGCGTGGTCACCGCCTTCGCCCAGATCGAGGGCCGCTGGACGATGGTCATCGCGAACGACAACACCGTCGCCTCGGGCTCGTGGTGGCCGCTGACGCCGGAGAAGATCGAGCGCGCCCAGGAGATGGCGCTGCGCCTGCGGCTGCCGGTCGTCTACCTGGTCGACTGCTCGGGCCTGTACCTGCCGGAGCAGTCGCGCTCCTTCCCGGGGCGGACCGGCGCGGGGCACATCTTCCAGAAGAACAGCCTGCTCTCCGCCTCGGGCGTGCCGCAGATCGCCGGCGTCTTCGGCGATTGCATCGCGGGCGGCGGCTACATGCCGATCATCTCCGACCGCGTCTACATGACCGAGCAGGCGTACATGGTCATCGCCGGCGCGGCGCTGATCAAAGGCGCCAAGAGCCAGCACCTCTCGAGCCTCGACATCGGCGGGCCGGAGGTCCACGTGCACCAGTCGGGCTGCGCCGACGTGCGCGTGAGCGACGACGAGACCGCCCTGGAGCGGATCCGCGAGGAGGTCGCGCGCCTGCCGGGCTCGGCCGCGGGCTTCTATCGCCACGGCATCGACGCGGCCGAGCCCGCGCGCGAGCCGGCCGAGCTGAACGGCCTCTTCCCCGGCGACCACCGCGTCAGCTACCCGATCGAGGAGGTGCTCGCGCGGCTGGTGGACCACAGCCTCTTCTGGGAGCTGTGGCCCGAGCGCGGGCGCGAGGTGGTCACCGGCGTCGGTCGCGTCGGCGGCCTCTACATGGGCTTCCTCGCCAACCGCCAGGGGCTCCTCGACGACCCCGAGCACCACGGCGCGAAGAAGCCGGGCGGGATCCTCTACCGCGAGGGCATCGCCAAGCTCGCCGCCTTCGCGCGGGCCTGCGAGGAGGACGGCATCCCGATGGTCTGGCTCCAGGACGTCTCCGGCTTCGACATCGGCCTCGAGGCCGAGCGCGCGGGCCTCCTGGGCTACGGCTCGAGCCTGATCTACGCCAACAGCACCGCGCGCACGCCGATGTTCACGGTGCTCCTGCGCAAGGCCTCCGGCGCGGGCTACTACGCGATGGCGGGCATGCCCTACGAGCCGGTGGTCCAGCTCTCGACCACGATCGCACGCCTGTCGGTCATGGAGGGGCGCACGCTCGCGATCGCCAGCTTCCGCACCAAGCTCGGCGACGACTTCGAGATCTTGAGCCAGGATCCACAGGAGCGCGCCGACATCGAGGCGCGCATGGCCGAGACCGAGGCGCGCATCGAGAGCGACATGTCGCCCTACAAGTCGGCCTCGCAGATGGACACCGACGAGATCGTGCAGATGGCCGAGCTGCGGCCGTGGCTCGCCGCGCTGGCCGGGATGGCTTACCAGGCGATCGGGCACCGGCGCATCAAGAATCCGCGCATCTGGTCGCTGCACGACTTGGCCGCGCTGGGCGAGCCGCGCGGCTGAGCGATGGTCTCGCCGCTCGAGATGCGCGCCGAGCAGGCCGGCGAGCTCGTGCGCCTGCTCTCGCCCGGCGTGGGACTCTTCACCGGCTCCGCCTTGGCCGGAGAGGTGCTCACGCCTGGGCGCCGTGCCGGCTTCCTCCTCCTCCTGGGGCGCGCCTCGCCGCTGGTGGTGCCGGGCGGCGTGGTCGGGACCGTCAGATCACAGCCACCCGAGCGCGTGCACGAGCCCGTCGGCTTCGGGAGCGTGCTCTACGAGCTCTCGGGCCTCGAGGGCGCAGGACTCGCCGGCACGCCGCCCGGCGCATCCGACGCGGTAGCCGGCGAAGGTGCGCTGCTCCTGCGCGCTCCGCAGACCGGGCGCTTCTGGCGCCGCCCCTCGCCGGCCGAGCCGCCGCTCGCCGCCGACGGCGACGTCCTGGAGGCCGGCGCTCCCGTCGGGCTGATCGAGGTGATGAAGACCTTCGCTCCGATCGTCTACCGGCCCGGCCGCGGCCTGCCCGAGCGCGCGCGGATCGTGCGCGCCCTGGCGCACGACGGAGCCGACGTGCGCGAGGGCGATCCGCTGTTCGAGCTGGAGCGAGCTTGATGCCCGGCGCGGCGGCCGCTGCCGGCGTTGACGCCCGCTTCCCGCGAGGGTTGACTTCTGGCGAGCGATGAAGCCCTCGCGGAAGATCCTCGTGACCGGCGGCACCGGCTTCATCGGCAGTCGCCTCATCAACGCCCTCGTCGCGCACGGGGACGGCGTGACGATCGTCTCGCGCGAGCCGGAGCGCCACCGCAACGCGCGCTCCGGCGTCGACTACGCGGACTGGCTGCCGGACCTGGCGCGGTACCAGGCGGTCGTGAACCTCGCCGGCGAGCCGATCTTCGGCAAGCGCTGGAACGCCGAGCAGAAGGCGCGGGTCCGCTCCAGCCGCGTCGAGGGCACCCGGCGCCTGGTCGAGGCGATGCGCACGGTGGAGAAGCGCCCCGCGGTGCTCGTGAGCGCCTCCGCAGTCGGCTACTACGGCGACCGCGGCGCGGAGCTCTTGCCCGAGAGCGCGCCTCCCGGGAACGACTTCATGGCCGAGGTCTGCAAGGCCTGGGAGGCGGAGGCGCAGCGCGCCGAGGAGCTGGGCGTGCGCGTGGTGTGCATGCGCTTCGGGATCGTGCTCGGCCGCGACGGCGGCGCGCTGCAGCGCATGCTGCCGCCGTTCAAGCTCGGCTTCGGCGGCCCGATCGGATCGGGTTCCCAGTACATGAGCTGGGTGCACCTCAAGGACCTGATCGGGCTGATCCTGTTCGCGCTCGACCGCGCGGACCTGCGCGGAGCCGTGAACGGCACCGCGCCGGGCAGCGTGACCAACCGCGAGTTCTCGCGCGCGCTGGGCCGCGTGCTGCGCAGGCCGGCGTTCCTGCCCGTGCCGCCCGCGGCACTTCGCTTGGCCTTCGGCGAGGTGGCCGAGGTCCTGACCGCCAGCCAGCGTTGCGTGCCCGACCGCGCGCTCGGCGCCGGGCACGTGTACGGCTTCCCCGACGCCGAGGGCGCGCTGCGCGACATCCTCGCGTGAGGCCGCGCGCTCGGGTGGGCGTTGACCCGGACTGCGCGCGCCGGATGATGCCGGCATGGCCATCCTGGGCTTGGGCATGGACCTGGTGCAGGTCGAGCGCGTCAAGGACCTGATCGAGCGCCGCGGTGAACGCGCGCTGGCGCGGCTGTTCACCCCGGGCGAGCGCGCCTACTGCGAACGCCGCGGCGGCCGCGCCGTGCACTACGCCGGCCGCTTCGCCGCGAAGGAAGCGGTGATGAAGCTGCTCGGCACGGGCTGGACGCGCGGGGTGCGCTGGGTCGACATCGAGGTCGAGCGGGCGTCAGGGTCGGCGCCTCGCATCGTGCTGCACGGCGAGACGGCGCGGATCGCGGCGGCGATGGGCATCGCGCGCGTGCACTTGACGATCACGCACGACGCCGGCTTGGCGGCGGCCGTCGCCGTCGCCGAGGGCAAGGCCGAATGACGCGATCCTCGGCTGACAGACTCCATTCCGCGCGGTGACCCTCGTGCCATCACGCCAGACGGAGGCGCCGTCCTTTGGGAACCGGAACCTCTCGGCCGGTCTCCTTGGCGGTGTCGATCCACAGCGCGATCGCCTCGTTGCAGCTCGCGAGGGCGAGATCCGGAGTCTCTCCATGGGCCGCGCATCCCGGGAGCTCGGGAACCTCGGCGACGAAGGCTTGGTCGTCGTCGCTCCAATAGATGATGATTTCGTACTTGTAGGTCATTCGTTGCCTCCGAGGCCGTATCTCGTCATGACGCCGCGCACCTGCCTCACCTGATACGGCTTCGCCTTGCTTCCTGACCGCTGTAGGTTGATCAGCTCCTCGATTCCCGGCTTGAAGAAGATGTGATGGCTGCCGCGGACCCTCTCTTCGAACCCCAGATGCATCAGCAATCCGCGCAGGTCTTCGAAGCCGATGTTGGCGTCGCTCCCGCCCCGGAGGATCTTGGACAGGGTCTTCTCACGCCGAGCCACATTCGGAGGCTACCGGACTGAGCGCTCTTCGGACAGCCTCGGTCAGCGAGCCGCTCACCCGCTAACCCAGCTCGTCGTCTTGCGACGAGACGATCAGGAGGCAGCAGCCCGTGTCGCTCGACTGCACGCCGTGGTGCGAGCCGGTGTCGGCGAGCTGGTAGTCGCCCTGCTTCAGCACGCGGCCGCCGACCTTCAGCTCGCCCGATAGGACGAAGCACTCCTCGCGGCCCGCGTGGCGGTGGCCGGGGTACGAGCTGCCGGGCGCCATGCGCACGAGCATCGTGACGAAGCGGCGGCGCGCGTCGACCGACAGCGGCTTGACCTCGACGCCGTCGAATGCGGTCGACTGCCACGCGCCCTCTTCGGCGCGGATGGTCGAGAGGCCGCCCTCGGCGCGCGCGTCCCCGCGCCAGCGCTTCCAGACCTGTCCCTGGTCCGCGCGGCGCTCGGCCTCGACGCGCTCGAGCAGCCGCGCGCGCAGCTCCGGCGGCGGCTCGGCCTGCGGCGCGGTTTCCAGCGCGAAGGCGAGGTCAAGCGACGCAAGCGCACGGCGCGCCGAAGCGAGCTCCGAGTCGCAGCGCGCGCAGCCGTCCTCGCGGTGACGGAGCCAGGCCGCGGACTCGTCTTCGCTCGAGACACCCAGCAGGTGCAGCTCGGCGCTACCGTCCCAGGCGCAGGCCGCGCGGTCTTCGCTCGCAGCTTCCAGGTCACGCTCGCTCATCGCCCCTCCTCCAGAGGCTCCAGCAGGCCCCGGAGCCTCTTCATCCCCAGGCGGATGCGGGTCTTCACGGTTCCCAAGGGCTCTCCGAGGCGCTCGGCGATCTCGACGTGCGTCAACCCGGGAAAGTACGCCAGGACCACGGCCCGCCGCTGCGGCTCGGGCAGCTCGGCGAGCGCGCGCTGGACGGCGCTCCGTCGCTCGCGGGCGATCTCGGCCTGGACCCCGCCGCTCTCCCCGCGCTCGCGCAGGCTCGCCGCCATCTCGCCCGACAGCGGCGTCTCGCGCCGCCCGCGCGCGTTGGCCGCGCGCAGCCGGTCCAGGGCGCGGCTGCGCGCCATCGCGAGCAGCCAGGCCGTGACGCTGCCTCGCCGCGGATCGAAGCTCTCCGCGCGGCGCCACACGCGCAGGAAGACGTCCAGCGTGACCTCCTCGGCCGAGGAAGGATCGCCGAGCAGGCGGCTGGCGAGCGCGAAGACCAGTCGAGCGGCGCGGTCGTAGAGCTGCGCGAGCGCCGCGGCGTCGCCGCGGGCCACGGCCTCGACCAGCGGCCTCAGCTCGGCGTCGCGCGGGCCGGCGGCGCGGCCGTTCGAGAGCGCTTGGTCCGAGCCGCCGGCCATCTTGGGGATCATACGGGTGGATCCTGCCCCTTGGATTGAAGTTGGCCCGGTTCCTGCGACTCGGCGGGCGCGACACCCTCGCCGGGGCCGAAATCGATGAGCGCGTCCTCCCCCTCGAGGACTCGCTGTCGCACGCCGGCGACCTCGAGGCCGCTCCGGCGAGCCCGGCCAGTTTCGGGAAGCTCTCCCGAGAGCCGCGGTGCGATGAATCCGCGGCGATCGGGCGGCCCGTAGCGTCCCCGTCCGCTGCTCCACGAGGCCCGCAACCGAGGATCCGAGATGAAATCCCCCCTGCGTTTCGTGCGCCCGAGCCATGCCGCCCTGGCGGCAACCGCGACCGTCTGCGCTGCCCTGCTCGCCCTGGCGCGTCCCTCCAGCCACCGCGAGGCGCCGTTCATCAGCGGCATGCCGCAGGTCGACGGCACCGACTTCTACATGTTCAACAGCTACGAGCCCGGCAAGCAAGACTTCGTCACGTTCGTGGCCGACTACCTCCCGCTCCAGGATCCCTACGGCGGCCCGAACTACTTCAAGATGGACACCGACGCGCGCTACGAGATCAAGATCGACAACGACGGCGATGCGATCGAGGACCTGACCTTCCGCTTCCAGTTCCAGCCCAACCTCAAGGACATCGCGCTCCAGGTGGGGACGAGCGGGAACATCAAGACGGTCTCGGTGCCGCTGCGCAACGTCGGGCCGATCGCCGGGCTGAACCCGCCGACGCTCAACGACTCGGAGACCTACACGCTCGATCTCGTCGTCGAGACCCCGACGGGGCCCCAGGTCCTGCCGATCGCGCATGCCGCCAGCGGCTCCACGACCTTCTTCAAGCCAGTCGACAACATCGGCCAGAAGTCGATCCCTGACTACGCGGGCTACGCGCGCGGCTTCATGTACCGGATCGTGCTCCCCGGCGGACACTTCGGGCGGATGTTCGTCGGCCAGCGCAAGGACCCCTTCGTGGTCAACCTGGGCGAGGTCTTCGACCTGGTGAACACGAACCCCCTCGGGCCGGAGAACGGCGAGAAGGACGATTTGGCGGACAAGAACGTGACCGCTTTCGCGCTCGAGCTGCCGAAGGCCTTCTTGACCACGCCCGGTCAACCCGTGATCGGCGCATGGACCAGCGCCAGCCTGCCGCGCTCGCGCCTCTTGAGCGAGTTCCCGACCTTCCAGCAGCCGGCGAGCTCGAGCGGCGACTACGTGCAGGTCTCGCGCCTGGGCAGCCCGCTGGTCAACGAGGTCGTCATCGGGCTGAAGGACAAGAACCGATTCAACGCGAGCCAGCCAAAGGACGACGGCCAGTTCGCCGACTACGTGACCCACCCGACGCTGCCCGAGCTCCTGGAGGCGCTCTTCGGCGTGACGGCGCCCAACCTGTTCCCGCGCGCCGACCTCGTGCAGGCCTTTGCGACCGGCGTGCCCGGCCTGAACGAGAATGGCTCCTTCGGCGAGATGCTGCGCCTCAACACGTCCATCCCCGCGGTGCCGCCGTCGCAGCAGCACCGCCTGGGCGTGATCGGCGGCGACCTGGCCGGGTTCCCCAACGGGCGGCGGCCGGGTGACGACGTGGTCGACGTCGCGCTGCGCGTGGTGATGGGCGTGCTCTTGCCGCCCTCGGTCGCGCCGGACGGCCAGAAGCCGTTCACCGACGGCGCGTTCCTCGACGCCAGCTTCTTCGACTCGGCCTTCCCGTACTTGAAGACGCCGATCGCGGGATCGCCGAACTAGAGGCGCGGCGCGGGCGCCGGTCGGATCGGCAGGAGCGATCGACCGGCGCCTGCGCGCGACGGAAGGAACCATGCACGCGCCGATTCGCATCCCGCTCGCCGGCATGGCGCTCGCCGCCCTCGCGGCCGGCGCGGCGGCCCACGACTTCTGGATCGAGCCCGCAAGCTGGCGCCCCGAGGCGCACTCGATTCTCCAGGTGCGGCTGCGGGTCGGAGACTTCGCGCTCGGCGACGAGGTCCAGCGGGACGGGGAGCGCATCCTGCGCTTCGAGCTGGCCGGCGCGGGCTTCGTGCGGCCGATCGTGGGGCGAGACGGAGGCACGCCGGCCGGGTTCGTGAGGCTGGCGGGAGGCGGCGTCCACGTGCTCGGCTACGAGGGCCGGCCGGCGAGCGTCGAGCTGGACGCGGCCAAGTTCGAGGCCTACCTGCGCGAGCGCGGCCTGGAGGAGGTGCTCGCCGAGCGGGCACGTACGGGCGAAGCGCAGCGCGGCGCGGGCGAGCGCTACGCGCGCTGCGCCAAGGCGATCGTGCGGGTCGGCGGCGAGGGTGGGCCCGGCTGGGACCGCGCGCTGGGACTCGCGCTCGAGCTGGTGCCCGAAGGGCCTCCGCGCGCCACGGCCGCCGGAGGCGCGGAGCTGGACTTGCGGCTCGTGCACCAGGGCGAACCGCTGGAGGGGGCGCTCGTGCGCGCGATGCCGCTGAAGGGCCCCGTCCCCGAGGCGGACGTCCTCAGCGTTCGCACAGGCCCCGCGGGCCGCGTG
>DATKBQ010000515.1:0-4223 GCA_035546375.1 Planctomycetota bacterium
CGGCACACCCTCGGGCTGCTCGAGGGCCTCGACGACGATCAGCTCGCGGTCCCGCGGCTTCCGACGCTCAACCCGTTCCTGTGGGAGGCCGGCCACATCGCCTGGTTCCAGGAGCTGTGGACGCTGCGGCATCTCCACGGCGAGCGCCCGTTGCGGGCGGACGGCGATCGACTCTACGACTCGGCGAAGGTGGCGCACGAGCTACGCTGGGACCTGCCGTTGCCCTCGCGCAGCGAAACACTGCGCACCATGACCGAGGTCCTCGAGCGGGTGCTCCAGCGCCTCGCGGGAGACGAGCTCACGCGCGAGCAGCGCTACTTCCACCTGCTCGCCCTCTTCCACGAGGACATGCACGCCGAGGCCTGGGTCCATGCGCTCCAGACGCTCGCCCTGCCGGCTCCGGGATGCGCGCAGGAGGAGCCTCCGGCGGCGGGGCCGCTCGCCGGCGACGTCGAGGTGCCGGGCGGCGCCTTCCGGCTCGGCTCGCCGCGCGGCGGCGACTTCGTCTTCGACAACGAGAAGTGGGAGCACGAGGTCGAGCTCGCGCCCTTCCGGATCGCGCGCGCGCCGGTGACCCAGGCGGAGTTCGCGGCCTTCGTCGAGGAGGGTGGCTACGCGCGGCGCGAGCTGTGGAGCGAGGCCGGCTGGAGCTGGCGGCAGCGCGAGCGCGCCGAGACGCCGAGCACCTGGCGCCGCGCCGGGCGGGAATGGCTGCGCCGCGCCTTCGACCGCTGGCTGCCGCTCGAGCCGCACCGGCCGGTGCTGCACGTTTCCTGGCACGAGGCCGATGCCTGGTGCCGCTGGGCGGGCCGGCGCCTGCCGAGCGAGGCCGAGTGGGAGCGCGCGGCGACGCTGGAGAGCGACCCCGGCGCGCCGCCCAAGCGGGCCTATCCCTGGGGCCAGGCCGAGCCCGCGCCGGATCGCACCTGGCTCGACCTGCGCGGGAGCGGCTGCGCCGACGTCGGCGCCCTCGCCGGCGGCGACAGCGCGCTCGGCTGCCGGCAGATGCTCGGCAACGTCTGGGAATGGGTGGCGGACGACTTCCTGCCCTATCCCGGCTTCTCGCCCGATCCCTACCGCGAGTACTCGCAGCCCTGGTTCGGCACCCACCAGGTGCTGCGCGGCGGCTCGTTCGCGACGCGCCCGCGCTTGATCCGGAGCTCTTACCGCAACTTCTTCACGCCCGATCGCCGCGACGTCCTCGCCGGCTTCCGCACGGCGGACGTCGCCACCTGATCCGGCCGAGCTCGAGCGGCGCCGCTCAGATCGATTCGCCGCGCCCGGGCAAGGCGACCGGCGCGACCTCCATCGGGCCGAAGGCGAGCGCCTGGGGCACGAGATCGAGCTTGGACTCCAGCGCCTGCTCCCAGGTGAGGTCCTTGCCGGTGTAGGCCGACATGCGCCCCATGATCGCGGTCAGCGTGCTCTCGGCGACTTGGCGCGCCTCGTTCAGCGGAGCGCCCGCGCGAATGGAGGCGATCAGGTCGACGTGCTCCTGCTCGTAGGGGTTCGCGGCCTCGCCCTCGAATCGCCAGCTCGTCTCGCCGCGGATCCCCCTGCACGCGTCGGAGGTGCCCTTCGTGCCGACGATCCGCTCGGCCACCCGCGTGGCGCAGTTGTCGATCTGGCGGCAGAAGCTGTGGACGCGCACGCCGCCGGGGTACTCGTACTCCACGGCGAAGTGGTCGAAGACGTTGCCGTAGGCCGGGTCGACGCGCACCTGCCGGCCGCCCATGCCGATGCAGCGCACGGGGTGGGCGCCGAGCGCCCAGTTGATCACGTCGAGGTTGTGGACGTGCTGCTCCACGATGTGGTCGCCCGAGAGCCAGGTGAAGTAGAGCCAGTTGCGCAACTGCCACTCGAGGTCGCTCCAGGCCGCCTGGCGCGGGTGCATCCACAGTCCGCCCTGGTTCCAGTAGCACTGCGCCGCGACGATCTCGCCCAGCGCCCCCTCGTGGATGCGCCGGATCGTCTCTCGATAGGCGCCGTCGTGGCGCCGCTGGGTGCCGGCGACGATCGCCAGGCCCCTCTCGCGCGCGATCTCGGCCGAGGCGAGGACGGAGCGTATGCCTGCGGGATCGACGGCGACCGGCTTCTCCACGAAGACGTGCTTGCCCGCCTCGACCGCGGCGCGCAGGTGCTGCGGGCGGAAGCCGGGCGGCGTCGCCAGGATCACCAGGTCGACGTCCGACGCGATCACGCGCTGGTAGGCGTCGAAGCCGACGAAGCATCGATCGGGCACCACGCGGTTGCGCTCCGCGAAGGCTTCGAGGCCCGTGCGGCAGGCTTCGAGACGGTCCGCGAAGGCGTCGCCGAGGGCGACGATCTCGGTCCCGGGCGCGGCGCGCAGGCAATCGGCGACGGCCCCGCTCCCACGCCCACCGCAGCCGACCAGCCCGACGCGCAGCGTGTCGGAGCCGCGCGCGTGGGCGAACGCCCCGCTCGCGTACAGCGCGGCGCCCGTAGCCGCGATCCCGAGGACCTCCCGCCGCGAGGGCGGGCCAACGCTGTTCCGAGCCGGCGAACCGCTCATTCGATCTTCTCCCAGGCAGGGGCGGCGATGCCGCCGGACGGGCTCATCTTACGCGCACGACGCGGAAGCCCACGAAGGGTGCGTTGGAGAGCCACCAGCGGCTCTTCGGGCTCTGCGGATCGGTCGCGTTCCAGGCCGGGCGCTGCTCGGCGCGGCTCGCGCAGGAGACGCGCTCGGCGGGGTCGGCGAACGAGCCGCCGCGCACGGCGGGGGCGGCGCCATCCTGCGCGCACCACTCGGCGACGTTCCCGAGCATGTCGCAGAGGCCCCAGGCGTTCGCCTCGAGCGAGCCGGCGGGGTGCGTCGTGTCCCCGGCGCTGTCCCAGGTCCAAGCGCGCGCGGCGGCGGCCGGCAGCCCGGCCTGCGCGCCGGCACGGCAGGCGTACTCCCATTCGCGCTCGGTCGGCAGGCGGTAGCTGCGCCCGGTCTTCGCCGAGAGCCAGCGGCAGTACTCCTGCGCGGCTAGAGCGGTCATGCCCAGGGCGGGATAGCCCTGGTGGCCGAAGCCGCGGTCCGGCGCGCCGTAGGGCTTGCTCGGCCGCGCGGCAGCATCCGCGCCGGCCGTCTCGCCGGGAGCGAGGTCCAGCCCGAAGGCATAGACGTCGTAGGCGTCCCAGGTGGTCTCGGTTCGCGCCATCCAGAACGCCGGCAGCTCTCCCGCGGGCAGCGCGACCATGTCGAAGCGAACCGAGGTGCCGGGGATCGACTCGGTGTAGGACTGCAACGGGCGAGGCTCGCCTTGGCGAACGTCCGTGGCGAGTGGCCTCGGCGGCCCTGAAGGGCTTCGAGCCGGCGCGCGGCAGGCTACGATCGCGACGATGGCGATCGCGAAGACCGCGGGGAGAATCGCGAAGGCCGCGGGGACGATCGCGAAGATCGCGGGGAGAAACGCGAAGGTCGCGGGGACGATCGCGGGCGCGGCGCGGACGATCGGGATTGGCGCGTGTCTCTCGTCCATCGTCTCCTGCGCGGCGAGCGGCGCCGCGCGGGACGCGCTCGAGCGCCACGAGTTCTCGCAGCTCCACATGGGCGTTCGGGTGCGGATCGTCGCCTATGCGCGCAGCGAGCGCGAGGCGCTCGAGGCGTGCACGGCCGCGTTCCGCCGCTTCGCCGAGCTCGACGATAGCATGAGCGATTACCGGCCCGCGAGCGAGCTGATGCGCCTGTGTGCGCGCGCGGGCGGACCGCCGGTGGAGGTCGGCGAGGACCTCTGGATCGTGCTCGCGAGCGCGCTCGCGCTGGCGCGCGAGAGCGGCGGCGCCTTCGATCCGACCGCGGGAGCCTGCATGCGCCTGTGGCGCGAGGCGCGCCGGACTGGCCGCCTCCCGGAGCCGGCGGAGATCGACGCCGCGCTCGCCGTTTCGGGCTGGCGCTCGGTGCACATGGATCCCGAGCGGCGCACGGTCGCGCTGGCCAAGCCCGGGATGCAGCTCGACCTGGGCGGCATCGCCAAGGGCTACGCCGTCGATCAGGCCCTGGCGGCGCTGCGCGGGCACGGGATCGAGCGCGCCTTGGTCGAAGCCGGCGGCGAGATCGGCGCGCTGGCGCCCCCTCCCGGCGAGCGCGGCTGGCGCGTCGCCCTGGACGGAGGGTCGACCTTCTTGCTCGCGAACGCCGCGCTATCGACCTCCGGCGACGCCGAGCAGCACTTCGTCGCGGGCGGCCAGCGCTTCTCCCACGTCGTCGACCC
>DATKBQ010000516.1:0-9755 GCA_035546375.1 Planctomycetota bacterium
CAGGGACACCAGCGCCAGGCCGAGGAAGGCCGCCGGATAGCCGAACCTCGGCGCCGCGAGGCTCGCGAGCCGCGCCGCCCACGACTCGCAGAGGGTGGTGGCGCCCATGAAGGCGCTGACCTGCGTCGCGCCGAGGCGAGGGTCGGTCAAGTCCATGAACAGCGCATACGACGAGGCCGTGAACAGGCCGATCGCGAGGTACAGGGCTCCGAGCGGCACGAACACGGCCGCTCCCGAGCCCGGAGCGATGCGCGGGACGAGCGCAACCGCCGCGACCGCGACGACCGTGGCGAGCAAGCTCGCGGCGATGCTGGCTCGCCGACCGGCGCGGTCGGAGAAGCGGCCGCCGAGGAGGCTGCCGGCGATCATCAGGAGCACCGCCGGCGCGGAGAAGAACCAGCCCGCGCTCGACGCGCCGTGGCCGAGATCGACGAGGTAACTGCCGGCGAGGGCTCCGACGCCCTCGAAGCCCGCCCCGCCGATCGCGGCGAAGGCCAGGCCGGCCCAGGTGCCGCGCTGCGCGAATGCGCGCCGCAGGCGGCCGCCGAACTCGGCCAGGGACGCGGACGCGCCGGCCGCGAGCGATCGGTCCCGGCAGGCCAGCGCGACCGGCATGGTCGCGACGACCGCCGCTCCGAGCAGGAGGATCGTCGTACGCTCGCCCAGCGCGTCGCGCGCGAGCAGGGCGCCGCCGCCGAAGAGCGCGCGGCCGGTGAGCATGCCGGTCTGCATCCACCCATTGAGGCTGCCGCGCTCCGCCGCTGGCGTCGCGCGGATCGCCAGCGCGTCGATCGCCACGTCCTGGGTAGCCGCGGCGAGCGCGTGCACGAGGAGCGCGGCGGTGATCATGCCGAGCTCCATCCGGGGCAAGAGCCACGCCAGCGGCGCGAGCGAGAGCGCCATGACCGCTTGGCTGGCGACGATCCAGCCGCGCAGCGTCCAGCGCGGCCCCCGCAAGAGGTCGACCAGCGGCGCCCAGAGGAACTTCAGCGCCCAGGGCAGCGCCAGGAGCGACACCAGCGCGCCGATCTCCTCCAGCGCCACCCCGCGCTCGCGCATGAGCGTCGGCAGCGCCCACCACAGGAAGCCGATCGGCGCGCCCTCGCTGAAGTAGAGCAGCGCGAAGGCCAGCTTGCGGCCCCGGGGACGGGAGAGCAGGTCCACGCCGGCGCGATCCTAGTGAGGGGCGCCCGATCGGGCGAAACGGGTACCATTCCCGCGTGCTGATCGATTGCCACATCCACCTGAACAACTACCACGAGTCGAGCGGGCGGCCGACGCGGGAGAACGTGCAGGCCCTCTTCGACCACATGGCGAAGCACTCCGTGGACCACGCCGTGGTCCTGACCTCCTACAAGGTCGACGTCGATCGCCCCAGCGTCGAGGAGCTGCTCGAGCTGCTCGCGAACGACCCGCGCACCAGCGTGGTCGAGGGCCTGCGCTGGCGCGGCGCGAATCGCACCGACCTCTTCACGCTCGAGGAGCGCATCCGCGACGGCGTCGTGCGCGGGATCAAGCTCTATCCGGGCTACGAGAACTACGCGATCAACGACCCCTCGCTCGAGACGGTGATGCGCATCGCGGCGAAGTACGACGTGCCGGTGATGATCCACTGCGGCGACACGTACAGCAAGAACGCCAAGGTGCGCCAGGCGCACCCGCTGCTCGTCGACGACGTGGCCGTCGACTATCCCGACGTGAAGTTCATCATCTGCCACCTCGGCACTCCCTGGTTCCAGGACACCGCCGAGGTGCTCAACAAGAACGAGAACGTCTACGCCGACATCTCCGGCCTGACCCTTGGCAACTTCACCTACGAGTTCGAGCGCTACCTGGTCCAGCGCGTGAAGGACCTGATCCTCTACATGGGCGACCCAGGCCGCCAGCTGCTCTACGGCAGCGACTGGCCGCTGGTGCGCATGGGCCCCTACATCAAGTTCCTCGCCGGCCTCGACCTGACCGAGGAGCAGCGCGAGAACATCGCCTGGCGCACGGCGGCGCGGCTGTTCAAGATCCCGGTCGAGGAGCTGCCGAAGGCGAGCTGAGGCGCGGGCGCTGCTCTCGCTCGCGCCCCGCTGCGCGCGTTCACAGGTCCACGACCGCTGCCGAGTCCAGGAAGGCGAGCCTGCAGCGGATCGACGCCGGGTCCAGGTCGGCGATGCGCGCCAGGGCCTCGCGGTAGGCCTCGAGCTGCGGCCGGTAGAGCTCGGCGCGCTCGGCGAGCGCGTGCTCGCCGCCGCCGATCCGATCGGACTTGAAGTCGACCAGCTCGGCGCTCGCGGCCGCTCCGCCGGGGCGGGCGATCACGGCGCGGTCCAGGGCCCCGCTCGCGAGCCAGCGCCCCTCGGGGGACTCGCCGAGGACCGCGAAGCGGCGCTCGCGCAGGAGCTCCAGCTCGCCCTCGTCACAGCCCAGGCGCGCCGCCGTCTCGCCTCGCGAGAGGAGCTCGCGCAGCGCCGGCCCTTCGAGCAGCTCGCGGAAACGGCGCAGGTCCTGCGCGAGACCTGCCCCGCCGTGGCCCAGCCGGAGCGCCTTGGCCTCGAGCTCGGCGTCGCTGGCATCGAAGTGCCCGAGCCATCCGACCTCCTCGAGCCAAGCGTGCAAGCGCAACCCGCGCAACTGGGCCTCGCTGGCCGGCGCGAAGAGCTCCGCGCTGCTCACCTGGCTCGCGCGCGCCAGCGCCGACGGCCGCTTGCGCGGCAGCTCGCGCTCGCGGGGCGCGGCGGCGAGGCGAATCCGGGGCGGCGGCCTGCGCTCCGGCCGGCCGTCCTGCCCGCCAGCTCCTCCACCCGGCTTGGGCTCCGGCCAGCGATCCTCGCTGCCTTCTGCCGCCCATGGACGCCGATCGGGCGCTGCTGCCCGCACGCCGAACGCCGCGCGCAGCAGGCCGCCGGGGGTGAAGGAGAAGCTCGCTTCCGCGGACCGCTCCGGCGGCACGATGAGCTCCAAGCGGTGGACGGCCCGGGTCATCGCGACGTAGAGCAAGCACAGCTCCTCGACGATCGTGCGCCGCAAGGCCTCGCGCCGCACCTCCTCGAGGTCGGGGATCAAAGAGCCCAGCCGCTCCCACCCCGGCGGAGTGACGCGATCGAAGGGCTCGAGGGGGTTTCCGGTGCGCCGCCGCGCGATCAGCCGCGTGCCGCGCCCCGCCAGGGACTGGTCGAGCTCGGGCAGCACCACGGCGTCGAACTGCAATCCCTTCGCGGCGTGGATGGTCATCACGCGCACGCGCGCGGCGGCGGGATCCTCGACGCGCTCGAGCTCGACGCGCCTCACGAAGTCCGACGGCCGGGTCGTGGCCACGCAGCCGAGCGCCAGGAGGACGAGCTGGTCGAAGCGCCCGCGGTCCCACGCTCCGTAGCTCGCGGCCACCGCCGGCGCGAGGTCCGCGAGCCACGCGGCGTAGCCGCGCTCGAGCAGGCGGCGGCGCGTCGATCGAGCCCAGAGGGCTCGCCGCTCGGGCGGATCCTCCTCGCGCAGGCCGAGGACCTCCGCCAGGGGCGAGGTCGCCACGTGGAAGTGGCAGGCGCTGTCCTGGGGATGGTCGGCGAGCTGCAGCGCGGAGAGCGCGACGTTCACCGCGGCCGAGTCCACCAGCGGGTTGCCGGCCTCGCCGCTGGCGCGCACGCCGCGCCGCTGCAGCTCGCACAGCAGGAAGGGAATCGGCTCCTTGCGCCGCACCAGGAGCGCGATCGTCCCGGGGTGAGCGCTGCGCTCGAGCTCCCCCAGGATCCCGACCGTCCGCTCGACCGCCAGCCCCCAGGCCGGCTTGACGCCGCTGTCCGAGGGCGGAGCGACGTGCAGGTAGACGGCGCCGGGGCGATCGCCGTGGGCGATGGGCTCGGTCCACGCCGACGCGATCTCGCGCGCCGCCTCGCGCGCGACCTCCAGGGAGAAGCGCTCCCCGCGCAGCGCCTCGTTGTCGGGCAGGTCGCGGAAGAGGCGGTGGACCGCGCGCAGCACGACCGGCGACGAGCGGCGGTTGAGCGAGAGCTCCTCGCAAGCCGCGCCGAGCTCTTGCGCGAGGCCGCCGAGGAGCCTCGGCTCGGCTTGGCGCCAGCCGTAGATCGACTGCTTGCGGTCGCCGACGCAGAAGAAGCTGCGCGAGCCCGCGGGCCCCTGGGCCGCCTCCTTGGCCAGCGGCCGCAGCGCCTTCCATTGCGCGGGCGAGGTGTCTTGGAACTCGTCCAGCAGGAGGTGGTCGACCCCCCCGCCCGAGCGGGAACGCAGCTCCTCGAGCCCCGCGCCGTCCGCGCCCTCGAGGAAACGCCCCAGCAGGCGCGGCAGGTCCTCGAAGCGTTGCGCGCGCGCCGAGCGCTTCAGGGCCTCGTACTCGCGGGCGAACTCCGCGCACAGCCTCCATGTGACGCGCGCCTGCTCCCGCAAGCGACCGCCGAGGACCGCGGCGGCATGGGAGAGCAGGGGGTGGAACGCCTCGACGAACTCTTCCGGGATCTCGACCGTGTCGAAGCGGTCCTTGCAGCGCAAGATCTTCTCCGCGATGCCGTCCTGGATCATCGCGCGCCAGTCGCCCGCGCGAGCCGCCGCGTGGGCCTTCTCCAGCGACTTCTTCCAGGAAAGGCGCGGCGTCCCCTTCTGCGTGCACGGAGGCTCGAGCCCGCGCAGCCGCTCGGTGGCGGCCTCCAGCTCGCCTTGCGCCAGCGCCGGCGGAAGCCGCAGGGCGCCCCAGGCCGGCTCCTCGCTCTCGAGGAAGCACGCGTAGGCCCCCTCGATGGCGCGCAGGAGCGAGGTGTGCACCGCGCGCGGCGGCGCGCCGCCCTCGAGCGCGCTCAAGAGCAGCGCCCACTCGTCGCGGTCGGCCCGCGCGAGGACGCGGGCCAGGGCCTCGCTGCGCAGCCGCTCGTCGGCGAGCTCGTCCGCGATCGTCCACGGGCTCGGCAAGGCCAGCTCGAGCTGGAGCAGACGAGCCAGGTGCACGAAGTAGGCGTCGAGGGTCGAGACCCGGAAGCGCTCGACGCGCCGGGCGAGCTGCGCGAGGAGCTGGCGGAGCTGCGGCGCCTCCACCCCCAGGCCGATCTCCTCGGACAAGCGCGCGGCGCCCGCGTCGGAGGAGGCCGCCTCGGCCAAGCGCTCGAGCAGCCGGTCGAGGATCTCGCCCGCAGCCTTGCGGGTGAAGGTCGCCGCGAGGATCCGCTCGGGAGGGACTCCCGCGCACAAGAGGCGCGCGAAGACGGTGGTGAGCTGCCACGTCTTGCCGGTGCCGGCGGAAGCGAGCAGCACGGTCGCGGCGTTCATTCCCAGATCGCCTCCGTGCCTGCCTCGGCCCCCTCCGCGCTCTCCTCCGGTTCGGGTCCCAGACCCAGCAGGTCGAAGCCGGCGAGCGCGGCGAAGACCCGCTCCGGGGGCGGCCGTTCGCCGACCTTGGCGAACTCGCCGCGGCGAAGGCTGCGCACGGCGTCCCGCGCCACCTCCAGGGCGTCGGCGCAGAGCTCGGGGCTCCAGCCCACGGGCTGGATCCGGACCTGCGCGGGATCGCGCGGAAGGACCAGGTAGCCGAGCGACACCTCCCCGCCTTGCCAAAGCGGCCGCGCCATCTCCCGGTAGAGCGGGAGCTGCAAGTCGATCCACCGCCGCGCATCCTTGGGCCCGGAGCGGTGCGTCTTCTCGGGCGCCGTCCCGAGGTCGCCGGTCTTGTAGTCGAGCAGGCACCACTCGCCGCTCCCGGAGTGGCGCTCGATGCGGTCGATCGTGCCGCGCACCGCGATCGGCTCGCCGTCCACGTCGAGCTGGAACCCTCGCGCCTCCCACTCGACGTGCTCGATGCGCCAGCCCTCGGCGTTGCGCCGGGCCTGCCAGCCGGCGAATCCCTCGAAGCGCCTGCGCAGCTGGCGGACCTGGAACGCGACCGCCGGCAGGGCGGCGCGACCGAAGCGGCGCTCGGCCTCTTCGTCGAGCCTGTGCGCGAGGAACGCGGCGATCGCCTGCGGCTCGGTCGAATCGCGAAGGGAGCTCCTGCCGAAGTCCTCGAGCACGTCGTGGGCCAGGATGCCGAAGCCCAAGGGATCGAGCTCGCGCAGCGCGTCCTCGACCACCTCCAGGCCGCGCACGCGCTGCAGGTAGAAGAGGTAGGGCGAGGCGAGGATGCGCTTGAAATCGGTGACGCGCAGGCTGTCGATGCCGCGCAGGGTGCCGAGCGGCGGCTTGGCTACGGGCTTCGACTCGGCGCGAGCCGCGTCGTGCAGCCCCGCGCCGAGCGCGGGCTGGGCTTCGCGGACGAAGAAGCGCCGCACGCGCGCCAGGGCCTCCTCCGCAGCGCAATGGAACGTCAGCCGGCTGGGGCGCGCGGGCTCGCCGTCGACGTCGCGGCGCAGGCTCACCGCGCGCACGCGGCGGGAGGCGCAGATCGCGCTCGCCGCCCAGAGGTCGCGCGCCAGACGGCGCTCCGCGGTGCTCAGGCCGAGCCGGCCCCGGAGATCGTCGCCGAGGAAGGGTCCGGCTCCGAGCGGCTGGGGCAGCGCTCCCTCGTTCCACCCTGCGAGGAAGAGCTGCGGCGCCTCGTCGAGCGCCAGCTCGAGCCAACCCAGGATCTCGATCGCCCCGCGCTCGGCGGGCGCGGCGAGCGTCTCCCGATCGAGCTGGTCCTCGAGCGGCTCGGATGCGGGAACGCCCTCGCCGTCGAGGGCCGTGCCCGCGAGCGACTCGAGCTCTTCCAGCGCCACCGCGAGGGCGGCGAGCGCTTCGGCACGCGAGCGCAGGCCGGGATCCTCGGAGTCGCGCTCGATCGTCGGATAGACCTCGACCAGGAGGTTCCGCAAGACAGGCTCCCACTGCGAAGGGACGCGACGGTCGGTCGAGACCAAGCTCCCAAGGAGCGCGCGCAGCGCGGCATCGATGCGCGAGACCTCGGACCCGGCCTCGCCGGCGAGCCAGCGGCCGTCGAGCTCGAACGGCAGGTGCTCGGCGAAGTAGCGATCGAGCGGCGCGGTCGGATCGAGCACGCTCGGGAGCCGGCGCCGTAGCGCTTCCTCCAGGTCGGGATGGCGCACCAGCGCGGCGAAGTCGTCCCAGCGCGACGAGCGCGCGAGCTCGAGCGTGGACGCGAGCAGCCGGCCCGGCAGCGAGTGCGCGAACGGCTCGCCGCCGGCCCAGTGGGCCGCGACACCGTGCTGCTCCAGCCTCGCGCGCAGGAAGGGCACCAGGGCCGGGTCGAGCGCGCCGAGGGTGGCGTCCTCGGGAGCCAGCTCGCGCTCGCTCGCCAGCTCGGCCAGCCAGGCCACCGCGTCGCGCGCCGCGCCGTCGGCGTCCTCGACCACCCGCCAGTCGCCGCCATCCAGGGGGAGATCGCGCGAAGCCCAGAACTCGGGACCGAGGTCGCCCAGAACGTCGAACCCCTCGCTCGACTCCTGCGGCGCGAAGACGAGGCTCGCCACCGATCGCGCGCCGGCGAGCAGCTCGCGCTGCGCGGCGCCGAGCTCGACGCAGGCGACGAGCACCACGTCGCGGTCGCGCCGGATCGCCCCGCGCCTGGCGCACTCGAGCGCGGCCCGCGCGGGGTCGGAGCGACCCAGAGAGCCCAGCAGCGCGAGGCAGCGCGCCTCGAGGGCGGCGAGCGAGCGCCAGCGCTCGCGCTGGGGCAGGTCAGGCCTTGCCGCGACCTCGGCCAGGCTCGAGCCCTCGGCCGAGAGCTGGAGGCTCAGGCGTTGAGCCTCGCGAGCGAGCGCTCGCAGCTCGGCGCGCGAGCGCGGGTGCGGCGGGGCCGGAGCCAGGCGCTCGAGGTCCTCCTGCGGGAGATCGATCACGGCCCGGGTCCAGGCTTGCGCCAGCTCGGTCGCATTCGCGATCGCGAGGGTCTCGCTCGCCAGCGCGCCCGCGAGCCCGGCCTCGGTGGTCAGGCGCGGCGGGATCCACGACGGGCCGGCGCGCTCGGCCAAGAGCTCCTCGAGCCGGCGCGCGGCGCGGCGGCCCGGCAGGACGAGCACGACCTCGCCCATGTCGAGCGGGCCGCCGCGGCGGTAGCGCTCGACCAGCCAGTCGGCGGCGCGCGGCAGGAAGGGAGCATCCCAGCCCAGGAAGACACGCTCGCCCATCGTGGGCCGATCCTAGCCCGAACGATTCACCAGGCGGCGAGCGAAACGTCGCAAATGCTACCTGGATGCAAGGCAGGCGACGGAGGGCACCGGAGACGACCTTGACAGGTCGTCGAGGAGCTAGGGCGGAGCCTAACGCAGCAGGCGCCGGCAGTTGCGGCGTTGCAGCCGGCGGCTGGTGAATCGCTCGGGCTAGGCTCTGCGCGCGGCGCTGGCGAGGGCCGCGCTCAGCGGAACAAGGACCAGCGCACGATCGCGAACAGGGCGATGAGCGCGTCCTTGGGCCCGATCTTCTTGCCCTCGGAGTAGTCGCGGCCGGAGTAGGTGATCGGGACCTCGTAGACGCGCACGCCCATGCGGGCGACCTTGGCGGTGATCTCGGGCTCGACGGCGAAGGTGCGCGAGCGGATCGAGAGGCGCTCGGCGACGTCGCGGCGGAAGACCTTGTAGCAGGTCTCCATGTCGGTCAGGTTCAGGTTGGTGAAGCAGTTGGAGATGAGCGTCAGCATCCGGTTGCCGACGTAGTGCCAGAACAGGTGCACGCGCACGTAGGCGCCGCCCAGGAAGCGGCTGCCGTAGACGACGTCGGCCTTGCCCTCGCGGATCGGGCGCAGGAGGGCGGGGTAGTCGGCCGGGTCGTACTCGAGGTCGGCGTCCTGGATGATCACGACGTCGCCGCGCACCTGCGCGAAGCCGGTGGCCAGGGCGCCGCCCTTGCCGCGGTTCTCTGCGTGGCGGAAGACGCGCACGTTGTCGTGGCGCCGCGCCAGCTCCTCCAGGATCCGCGGCGTGGCGTCGCTCGAGCAGTCGTCGACCAGGATCAGCTCCTTGCGGTACGGCGTGGCCTGGACCCGGCGCACCAGCTCCTCGAGCGTGCGCTCCTCGTTGTAGACCGGGATCACGACCGAGAGCTCGAGCCCGTCCTGGCTCGCCCCGCCCAGGCTCGTCTCGCCGGCCGTCATCGGTGCGGCTCGCTGCCCGGCAGGCTCAGGCCTTCGAAGAGGCGCTCGAGGCCCGCGAAGCGCGCGAGGCCCTCGTGCAGCTCGCGGTAGCCGGGGTCGTCCTCGATACACCACAAGGGCTGCAGGAACAGGCGAAAGATCTCCGCGTCGGGCCGCCTGCGCCGTGACTGCACCTCGGCGCGGCGCGCCATCCAGTGATCCCAGCGTCCGAGCAGGTCGTTCGCGCCGATCAGATCGGCGGCGGCGATGCGGGTGATCGGCACGCGCGCCTCGAGGAGCGGCTTGGCCCGCCCGCCGCGCAGCGGCGCCAGCAGGCGCGCGAGCAGCCCCTCCCGCTCGCCGCGCGCGTGCTCGATGCGGAAGGGCCGCGGATCGCCAAGGCCGGAGACCAGCAGCATGCGCCGCAGGAACAGGCCGAGCGCCGCCGGCAGCACCGCTCGCAGGTTCTCGTCGTCGTAGTTCTTCACGCAGGAAAGGAGCGGGTTGCGCACCTGGAGCAGACGCACCGTCTCGGGCGGGAAGGTGCGGCTCGTGCTCGCGTGGTGGTGATAGCACACCGCGCCGGGACCGTAGTGCACCTCGTGGCCGAGCACCCACAGCCGCCAGCCGAGGTCGACGTCCTCGTAGTAGGCGAAGAACTCCGGGTCGAAGCCACCGGCGGCGGCGAACACGTCGGCTTTCACGGCCATCGCCCCGCCGCAGGCGAAGAGCGTGCGCCGCGGCAGGTCGTGCTCGGGCGCGGGCT
>DATKBQ010000517.1:0-10811 GCA_035546375.1 Planctomycetota bacterium
AGCCTCTCGGGGCCGGCAATGGAGAGCCGCTCGCCGAAGCGCCCGTGGAGCTCGCGCAGCGCCGGCTCGGCCATCACCAGGTCGCCGAGCCACGAGGGCGCGCGCACGAGCACGCGTTCGCCGCCCGACAGCGCGGGCTTCATGGCACGCCTGCGCCCGCCGGCCTTGGCTCGCAGCGCGCGAGCAGCCGCTCGGCGGCCTCGACCACGCGCTCGGGCCCGATCCCGACCATGCAGCGGTGGTGCCCGAGCGGGCACACCCGCCGCGCGCACGGCGAGCACTCCAGCTCCTCCAGCCGCACGACCTCGCAGCGCTCGAGGGAGCTGGCGGTCAGCTCGGGGACGTTCGGCCCCATGACGGTCACGCACGGCACGTCGAAGGCCGCGGCGACCCAGCGCGGCCCCGAGTCGAGCGACAGCACGATCTCGGCGCCGGCGATCAAGGCCTTCAGCGTCTCCAGGCTGCGCGGCTCGCGCGCCAGCGAGATCGCGCCGTGGCGCGCCGCCGCGGCGACGGCTTCGATCAGCGGCTCCTCGCCCGGCCCGCCGGTGACGACGCCGCGCCAGCCGCGCCGCTCGTGGAGCTCGTCCAGCGCGCGCGCGAAGCGCTCCGGCGGCCAGAGCTTCGCCGAGCCGAAGGCCGCGCCGGGACAGCACACGGCGTAGCCCGCGCCGGGCTCCAGCCCGAGCGACGCGAGCTGCCGCGCCTGGACCTCGCGCAGCGCCTCGCCCGCGTACAGCCGCGGATGCAAGCTCGCCGGCGCGATCCCGAACAGCCCCGCGACGTCGCGCAAGAGGTGCGCGGTCGGGATCGGCAGCCGGCGCCCTTCCTCCATCGGCGGGATCACGGCGTGCGTCAGGAGGAATCGCCGGCCCGACAGCGCGCTGCCTGCGCGCAGAGGCACGCGCGCCCGCCAAGCTCGCCAAGCGGCGCCGAAGGAGTTCCCGAGCAAGAGCACCGCGTCCGGCGCAAGCCCGCGGTAGAGCTCCAGCTCCTCGCCGCGCCCGTGGGGCCGGACATGGGCCTCCAGCGGTCCTTCGCGCAGGAGCGGCGCCAAGTGAGCGCGGCACAGGATCGTCGCGCGCTCGAAGTAGGGGCTCTCGAGCGCCGCCTCGAGCACCGGCGTCGCCATGACCAGGTCGCCGACCCAGTTCGGCGCGGCGATGGCGAGGTGCGGGCTGCCTCCCGGCTCGCTCATCGCGCCCGGGAGCCGCCGGGGTCGGTGTGGCGAGGCTGGTGCGCGGCGATTCGCGCGGCCTTGCGGGCGACCGCCCGCGCGAAGGCGCGGCGCTTCTTCCGTGAGCCCACGCCGCGCAGGTCGAGATCGCGCGCGAGGAAGCGCAGCCGCTCCGCCTCGGTGACGGCCTCCGAGGGCGAGTGCAGGAGCGCGGCGGTGTCCTTCACGAACCAGCGCCGGCGCGGGTGCGCCTCGCGGCGCGCGCGCCCGACGTCCAGGATGGCGATCCGCCATCCCCCGCTCGAGGGCTGCGCCCGCCCAATCGCGACGAGGTGCTGGAGGTAGAGGTCGCGGTGGTACCAGCCCGCGCCGTGCAGGCGGGCGACGAGCCGCGCCAGTTCCTCCAGCCACCCGCGGCGCTCGGCGCGCGAGAGCTCCGCAGCCAGCTCGCGCAGGTCCCGCTCGTGCGCGACGTGCTCCATGACGCACACGCTGCGGGGGGAGAACCAGGCCGACACCCCGCGGACTTCGAACCAAGCCAGCGGCCGCGGGACCTCCAGGCCCAGGCGACCCAGCTCCCTGAGGTTCTCGAACTCGACCCTTCCGGCGGTGCCCTCGCGGTGCCAGCCCTCGCCCGCCCAGCCACGATAGCGCTTGACCACCGCGCGGCCCTCCGCGCCGGGCCACGCGAAGGTTTCGCGCGAGGGCATACTCCTCAGATAGGTCCGCGGCTCGGCCGCGAAGAGCGCCTCGAGCCACTCCAGCGGGGTGCCCGGGCTCCAGGCGCCCATCGGGGGCAGCGGCTCGAGGATCTCGCCGCCCGCCAGATCCGAGGACTGGACCGGGAACATCCCGGGCTCGTGCCGCTCGGGGGTGCGCGCTGCGGCCTGGACGTTCATCCAACCCATCCCACCCCCCGGCGCCGGCCGTTGCAACACGGCCGTTGCAACACGGCCGGGGCAACACTGCAGGGGCAACACGGCCGGGGCAACACGCCCGCTCGGACCGCCCCGGCACGAGCGGCGCGGAATTCTGCGCCGCGGAGGTTTGCGAGCGGCGCTCCGCTGGATCGAATAGGAGCCCTTCGACGCCGCCGGTCGCCTCGGTCCCCGGACCACCCGCCGCGCGGCAGCACCCACACCCGAGCCCGTCCGCCTCGCCGCGGCCGGCCTACGCCGCATGTCCACCGGATCCCTCGCCGCGCCCTCCAAGCAGGCCCCCGACGAGCTGAACCCCTTCCACGCGATGGCGCAGCGCTTCGAGATCGCTGCCGACCACCTCGGGCTCGAGCCCGGCCTGCGCGAGGTCCTGCGCACGCCCGACCGCGAGATGACGGTCGCGATCCCGATCGTGATGGACAACAAGGAGCTGCGCGTCTTCACCGGCTACCGCGTCCAGCACAACTTCTCGCGCGGGCCGTGCAAGGGCGGCATCCGCTACGCGCCCGACGTCAACCTCGACGAGGTGCGCGCGCTGGCCGCCTGGATGACCTGGAAGTGCTCGGTGGTCGACATCCCCTTCGGCGGCGGCAAGGGCGGCGTCATCTGCGACCCGCGCGAGCTGTCGCAAGGCGAGCTGGAGCGCATCACCCGGCGCTACACGACCGGGATCATGGACATCCTCGGCCCCGACCGCGACGTGCCGGCGCCGGACGTGAACACGAACGAGCAGACCATGGCCTGGATCATGGACACCTACTCGATGCACGTGCGGCGCACGACGACGGCCATCGTCACCGGCAAGCCGCTGATGATCGGCGGCAGCCGCGGGCGCACCGAAGCCACCGGGCGCGGGGTCATGATCACTTGCCGCGAGGCGCTCAAGAAGATCGGGCTGCGCCCGGAGAACGCGCGCGTGGTGGTCCAGGGCTCGGGCAACGTCGGCGGGATCGCGGCGATGCTGATGCACCGCGAGGGCTACCGGATCGTCAGCATGAGCGACATGTACGGCGCGGTCCACAGGCCCGAAGGGCTCGACGTGCCCGCGGTGCTCGCGCACCTGCGCCAGCACAAGCGGCTCGACGGCTACGGGGGAGCGGACCACCTGGCCAACACCGAGCAGCTCGAGCTGGACTGCGACATCCTGATCCCGGCCGCCACCGAGAACCAGATCACCTCGAAGAACGCGGAGCGGATCCGCGCCAAGCTGATCGTCGAGGGCGCCAACGGCCCGACCACGGTCGCGGCCGACGCGATCCTCGAGCAGCGCGGCGCGGTGGTCGTGCCGGACATCCTCGCGAACGCCGGCGGCGTCACCGTCAGCTACTTCGAGTGGGTGCAGGACCGCGCCGGCTTCTTCTGGACCGAGGAGGTGGTCAACGCGCGGCTCGAGCAGGTGATGGTCAGCTCCTTCGAGGAGGTCGACCAGATGGCCAGGCGCTTCGGCGTGTCGCTGCGGATCGGCGCGTACATCCTCGCCGTCGGGCGGGTGGCCAAGGTCTACCAGTTGCGCGGGGTGTACGCGTGAGCCTGCAGGAGGCCGCGCGCAGCTTCGACGACGACCTCCTGCCGTCCAGCCCGCCGCTGGACGAGGAGACGCCCTTCGCGTCGATGATGAGCCTCTTCGACGAGGCCGCGGAACGGCTGCTGATCGAGCCGGACGCCTACGCCATCCTGCGCAAGCCCGACCGCGAGATCTCGGTCTCCGTGCCGGTCAAGCTCGACGACGGCATGCTCGGCGTGTTCGACGGCTACCGCGTGCAGCACAACATGGGCCTGGGGCCGTTCATCGGGCCGCTGCGCCTGGACCCGAACCTGAAGCTCGACGAGCTGCGCGCGCTGGCCGGCTGGATGACCTGGAAGTGCGCGCTCTTGAACGTGCCCTTCGGCGGCGCCGCCGGCGGCATCCGCATCAACAAGCAGCGCCGCAGCCGCGGCGAGCTCGAGCGCGCCGTGCGGCGCTACGTCTCGACCCTGCTCGACGTGATCGGGCCCGACCGCGACATCTTCTCGCCCGACAAGGCGGCCGACGAGGAGGTCATGGGCTGGGTGATGGACACGGTCTCGGGCCACGAGCGCTACACGGCGAACGCGGTGGTGACCGGCAAGCCGACCGTGCTCGGCGGCTCGCGCCACCACGAGGACGCGGTCGCCCACGGGCTGCGGGTGATCCTCGGCCTCGCCCTAGAGCACCACGGGATCGGCTCGATCCGCAACGGGGCGCGCATCGTGATCCAAGGCGTGGGCTCGGTCGGCGGCAGCCTGGCGCGGCTCCTGCACGCGGACGGCCACCGGATCATCGCGCTGTCGGACGTGCACGGCGCGCTGCACGACGAGCAGGGCCTGGACGTGCCGGCGCTGCTCGAATGGCGCGCGCGGCACGGCAGCCTGCGCGACGCCGAGGGCCCGTTCCGGCGCATCAGCAACGACGAGCTGCTCACCCTCCCCTGCGACGTCCTGATCCCGTGCGCCGTCGCCAACGTGATCACCATCCGCAACGCCGTCCAGGTCCAGACCAAGCTCCTGATCGAGGGCGCCCACGGCCCGGTCTCCGCGCGCGCCGACCGCATGCTCCACGAGCGCGGCGTCCCGGTCGTGCCGGACATCCTGGCGAACGCCGGCGGCGTGGTCGTCAACTACTTCGAGTGGGTGCAGAACCGCCAGGGCTACACCTGGCTCGAGGGCGTGGTGAACACGCGCCTGCGCCGCTTCATGACCGAGGCTTGGACGGCCGTCGCCAAGGTCCAGGCCGAGCGCAAGGTGCGCCTGCGCACGGCGGCCAACATGCTCGCCGTGCAGCGCGTCGCCGCGGCGGACAAGCTGCGCGGGATCTACGCGTAGGGCGCGGCTCGCCCCATCGATGGCGCAAGCCTCACGGGCAGCCTGGAGGTCCGGCTGTCCCTCACCCCTGCCGGATTCGACCCGAGCCGGAGGGGGTGTCCCGCAGCGGTTCTACCTGGCGGCCGGGGACCTCCAGGGGGCCTCTCTGGCAGGGGCTTGCGTCGACCTGTTACAGAATTGCGGAAAATCGGCTATACTGAGTCTCAGTAATACCGAGAAGGCTGCCATGAAGGAACGCGTCACCATCAACGACCGCGGCGTGGTCACCATCCCCGCCGCCCTGCGCAGAGCCTTCGGCCTGAAGGCCGGCGAGGAGCTCATCGCCGAGGACACCCCCGAGGGCATCCTCCTCCGTCCGGCCGTGAGCGTGCCGATCGAGGTCTACACCGAGGAGCGGATCGCCGAGTTCACGCGCGACGAGGTGGCCATCGAGGAGCTCCTTCGCGAGATCGAGTGAGCGGGCGTGCGGGTCTTCCTGGACGCCAACGTGGTGTTCTCGGCGAGCCAGCCGGAGAGCGCGTTCGCCCGGCTGGTCGCTGCGACGCGGCGTCACGCCAGCGTCCTGACCAGCGACATCGCCTGTGTCGAGGCGCGCCGGAACCTCGTGCTCAAGCGTCCGGATTGGCTGGGCGCGTTCGAGGCGCTCGTCGAGGAGATCGAGGTAGTGCCCTCGGCCATGTTTCCACTCCCCGTGACCGTGGACGAGAAAGACGTCCCGCTCCTCTGCGCCGCGATCCGGGCGCGGAGCGACTACTTCGTGACCGGGGACCGCAGGGACTTCGGGCACCTCTTCGAGACTCGGGTCCACGGAGTGCTCGTCATCACACCCCTGAGGCTGGCGGAGATCCTGGCCGGCCGCACCGCGGCCGAGGAGGACGAAGGATGACGAGTAGAAGGCGGCCGTCTCCCCGCGACGGGCCGGACGCCGGGCGTGTCGCTCGGCTCCCAGCGCGCTAGCATGGCCCGCGGAGGTGGCCATGCGCAGCCCGATCGCCGTCGCGGCGCAGCTCGCCGTGTTCGCGCTCGCTTTCGCCGTCCACCGGCAGCAGCCTGCGCGCAGCGAGGGCGGGCCGATCGTGGTCCCGCATGCCGTCGACGCGGCGCGCGTTCCGCTCGTGAGCGACGCGCAGGTGCTCGTCTACAACCCTGGCCCCGGCCCGATCCGCCTGCGCGCGCTGCGCCTCGCCGACGGCGACGTCGTCCTCTACGAGCGCCAGCTCGACGTCGATCTCGCCGGCGACCCCGCCTTCGGCGAGCTCGAGGCGCTGATCGAGCGGCTGCCGCACGAGATCTCGGGCCGCCACGGCCGGCGCCGCTTCGCGCCGGAGGACGCGCCGGTGCTCGAAGGCGTCGCGGCCCAGGCCGGCTGGGTCGAAGCCACTCGCCGGCTCGAATCCCTGCGCGAAGGATGGCGCGCGGGCGGGCCGAAGCCGCTCGCGCAGCTCGACTTCCCGTTGCCGCTCGACCAGGTCTTCGCCGGCTCCGAGCCGCGTGGGACGGTTCGCGTCCTCGAGATCGAGGTCGCCTACGACGCCGCCGACGGCACCCGATCGACCGCGCGCGCCGAGCACGCCGTGCGCTGGCTCGGCCCCGCGGCGCGCGGGCCCGAGTCGATCGGCGGGCGCTCCGTCGAGATCCACGCCGGAGACCTGCACGTCCACAGTTGCCACGGCGAGGCCGTGAACGCCTGCCCGCCGTCCCAGGACTGTCCCGCGGAGAGCCTGCAGACCTCCGGCAGCTTCAGCTACGCCCAACTGAAGAGCCAGTACCAGGCCCTAGGCCTCGACTGGTTCACCGCCACCGACCACAGCTACTGCATCGACGACGCGGCCGAGTACCAGGCGATCGTCTCGGAGACGGCGGCGATCACCAGCTCCACCTTCCTGTGCATGCCCGACACGGAGCTCTCGAGCGACGAGGAGGGACCGCAGTCGGGCGGCGACCAAGCCAACGCGCTGTGCCTCTTCGCGACTCCCCAGAACCACATGGGCGCGCACGGGATCACCTCGCGCAAGAGCGGCGGCAGCAGCGGCTTCCTCGGCTTCTGCAGCGGGCTGGACCCCTTCAGCGCGAACGCGGTCAAGATCCGCGCCGAAGGCGGATACCCGATCGTCAACCATCCCGCGGCCTCGGCCTTCGCCTGGAACAGCATCCAGGCGACGCAGGGGATCGAATCCGGCCAGATGCACGGCGTCGAGACCTGGAACGGCGCGAAGCAGGCCGGCCAGGGCGGCCACGTCGCGACTTGGGTGAACTGGCTCCTGGCGGGCCGCATCCTCTACACCTACTCCGGCTCCGACACCCACGACGCGGCCTTCGCCTTCGGCGCGAACCACGCGGTGCTCGTCGGCGAGCCCTTCGACGCCCTACACCTCCAGCGCGCGGTGAAGGGCGGCCGCGTGTACGTCTCGGACCAGCACGCGCTGATGCTCGAGGTCGAGCTTCCAGCGAGCACGCCGTTCATGGGCACGCTGCACGCGCTCTCCTCCGGCTCGCCGCCGCAAGCGGCGACGTGCAACGTGCACTACGACTTCGGCCTCGACACCGCGGCGATCACGGTGTTCTCGGCCAGCCCCGGAGATCCCTCGGAGACCGCGATCTGCCAGAGCGGGCCGCTCTCGGGTCAAGGCATCCTCCAGTGCGCCGTGACGCTTCCCGGCGCCGCTTCCTCGTGGGTGCGCGCCTACAGCGACTCCGGCGGCGGCGGGCCGACCGCCTACACGAACCCGGTGTTCTTCCTGCCCGGCGCGGGGGACGTCGCGACCTACTGCACCGCGAAGACGAGCTCCCAGGCCTGCGCGCCGTCGATCGGCTGGACGGGCCTCCCGAGCGCGTCGCTCGCTTCGCCGTTCGAGGTCCACGCGAGCTCGGTCCTCAACCACAAGCCCGGCATCCTGTTCTACGGGCTCCAGCCGGCGGCGGTCCCGTTCCAGGGCGGCTTCCTGTGCGTCCAGCCGCCGCAGGTGCGCACGCCCGTGCAGGGCTCGGGCGGCAACCCTCCGCCGGACGATTGCTCGGGCGCGTACCGCTTCGACTTCCGCGAGCGGATCCAGGCCGGCGCCGACCCGAATCTCGTCGTCGGCGCGACGGTCTACGCGCAGTATGGGTA
This sequence comes from Planctomycetota bacterium, assembly GCA_035546375.1. Classification (GTDB taxonomy): domain Bacteria; phylum Planctomycetota; class UBA1135; order UBA1135; genus DATKBQ01. Next base: position 8,066 of record DATKBQ010000517.1, read on the forward strand.
CCGCGACCCGGCCTCGGCGTCGTTCCCGACCGGCCTTACCAACGCGCTACATTTCACGATCCAGCCGTAGGTCTTCGGCGCGTGGCCGGATTGGCGGTCCACGGATAGGATGATCGGGACGACCTGCGGTCCCGCTGAGGCGGGGGGCGGCGAGCGTCCTTGGAGAAACAACTCGCATGGCTCGCACCCTGTCCAGCTACGACGAGGAGAGCCAGCTCCGCGCGCTGCGTGATGGGGGCTGGTGCGCGTTCGAGGAGGCCTTGAGCCCGCGCGAGGTGCGGCGGATCGAGTCCCTGCTGCACGGCTTCATCGACGGCCTCGACCCGGCGCGGCTCTCGGGGTTCGGCGCGACGATCTACGCGCTCGCGGCGCGCGAACCGAAGATGAACCCGTTCTACCGGGATCTCTCCGTCCTCCCGTTCCTGCGGCGCGCGCTCGGCGACGCGATCACGCTGCGGCGCACCGGCGCGCGCATATCCGGCCAGGCGAGCCAGGAGCGCATCCTCTGGCACCACCACCACGGCTGGACCGGCGACGAGCTCGCCCAGCGCACCGGCTTCGAGCGGCTGCTCTTCATCTGCTACCTGGAGGGCACCGGCAGCTCCCACGGTGCGCTGGTCATCCGCCCGCGCGGCTTCTCCGACCCCTTCGAGGAGGCGCCCGAGCGGCTCTTCGATCCACTGCCGGGCGAGGTCCAGCTCGACTACCCGCCGGGCACGGTGGTCGTGATGGACACGCCGGTCCTGCACTCCGCGCTGCGCGGCAAGGGCGACGAGCTGCGCATGATCTGCGGCGCCCACGTGCAGGCGCGCTCGCTCGAGCGCGCGCACCCCGAGGACGACCCGCCGCTCGATCGCCTGCGCGCCGGCGCGCGGCACCGCTCGTTCCGCTGGAGGTTGCGCGACGGGCGCCGCTGGCTCGAGAAGGCCAACCAGGCGCTGCTGCCGAACGCCAACGGCTACTGACCGGCGCCAGGCTCCGCGCGTCGCCTGCGCTCGCCAGCGGGCCCACACCCCTTCTCGCGGCGTGGCGAGCGCGGCAGCGACAAGCGGCGCTGATCGCTGCCATCAGCGCAACGGAGGTCCTCCCGGGCCGTGCAGCGCCGAGGATGGACGCATGGAATCGACCACCCTCTCCGTGAACCTCCGCTCCCGCCGTCGCGCGCCCCTCCCCTGGATCGTCCTGGCCCTCGGGATCAGCGTCCCGGTGCTCCCGCGGCTGGTCGTGCCGCTCGCAGCGCCGGGTTGGTACGTCGACGACTTCCGCAAGACCTTCCTGGAGGATCCGCTGCCGGGACTGGGCATGCTCGCCTGGAACTCCGCGCCCTTCGCGCTGCTCGCGCTCTTCGCTTGGCTGCACCTCTTGCGGCGCGACCTCGCCCCGGCGGTGCGGCGCGCGCGGCGGGCGGGCATCTGGATGGCCGCCGTGCCCGTAGCGGCGCTCGGCTGGTGGTGGCACGTGCCCCAGACCGCCTACGGCATGAACTTCGCCGTGGCCTTCTACACCTTCTATGCGCTCGCGCTGATGCCGGTCGGCTACGCCGCGGGCCGCCTCGCAGCGCGTCTCTTCGCACGCCGGTCGTAGACTACTCGCTCGCCCCGCCGCGGGCTCTCCCGGGCCACGGCAGGCGCCAAGCGTCCCACGCGAAGCGCACGGCGACGCACAGGAGCACGCTCGCCAGGATCATGCGCGCGATCGCGACCCAGCCGGGCTGGTGCACCGCGAAGACGCCGAGCAGCGCCGCCGCGCCCGCGATGCCCGCGTACCAGGGTGCGCTCTCGACGTGCACCAGGCGCGCGCGCAGGTAGAGCCAGGCCGACTGGGCCGAGATGACGACGGTCATCGCCAAGCTGTTCGCGCGCGCCTCGAGGTAGCCGACCGAGTCCATCGTCAAGAGCAGCGCCGGGACGACGATCAGGCCGCCGCCGACGCCGAGCAGCGGCGCCAGGAAGCCGCCGGCGAAGCCGATCGCGGCCACCGCGAGCGAGCTGCCCAGCGTCGTCCGAAAGACGGCCGCGTCGCCGGCGCGCTCGAGGACGCCGGGATCCAGGGCCAGGATGCGCACGCCGGAGAAGACGAGCACGAGCACGAAAAGCTTCTTCAGGAGCACGGTCCCCATGCGTTGCGCCGCCGCGAAGCCCGCGCGCGCGCCGAGCATCCCGCCGGCGATCAAGAGCGCCGCGATCGGCGCGCTCAGGGCCGACGCCGCGTGGCTCGCCTCGGCGGCGGTCGCCGTGGCGCTGAGCACGCACACCAGGAGCAGCGACGTCCCGATCGCGACGCGCATCGGCAGGCCCCCGAGGTAGTGCAGGATCGGGACGGCGAAGAGCCCGCCGCCGATCCCGCACACGGTGCTCAGGAAGGCGGCGACGAGCCAGGCCGCCAGGACCAGCGCCGGAGGCCGCGCGGATCCGTGCTCGAAGAGCGGCTTCACCGCTCGCCTTCCGAGTCGCCTTGCGGCAGGCGCTCGAGGATCGCGCTGCTCGAGCGATCCTTGGGGTCGCCGCAAATCGCGATCTCGATCCCGAGCTCGCGGTCGAGCGCGCGCTCGGGCACAGACTCCGGCGTGTAGTCGGTTCCCTTGGCGTGCACCTGGGGCCGCAGCAGGCGCAGCGTGGCTTCGAGGTCGCGCTCGGGGAAGGACGTGACGAAGTCGACGCTCGCGAGCGCCGACACGACCTCGGCGCGATCCTCCAGCGGCACGAGCGGCCGGCCGGGGCCCTTCAGCTCGCGCGCCGAGGCGTCG
>DATKBQ010000518.1:0-3233 GCA_035546375.1 Planctomycetota bacterium
TGCAGGTCGCGGGCCGCCATCAGCGGTCCTCCGTAGGCGAGGCGGGCGCCGGCAAGGTCGGCGCGCGCGACGCCGGCGCTCCCGGACCCGCGCGGCCACCGGAGGCTTCCCAAGCGCGCGGCGCCGGCGCGACGCCGGCGGCCTCGGCGATCGCGAGCTCGACCGCCTCGAAGATCTGCGTGTAGCCGGTGCAGCGGCAGAGGTTGCCCGCTAGCGCCTCGCGGATCTCGGCTCGCGTGGGATTCGGCTTGCGGTTCAGGAGGGCGCGCGCCGAGAGCATCATCCCGGGCTGGCAGAAGCCGCACTGAAGCGCCCCGCAGCGGTCGAAGGCGTCCTGGACCGGATCGGGGCCTTCGCCGCCGGCGCGGATGTGCGCGGGCATCAGGCCCTCGATCGTGGTGACCTCGTGTCCCTCGGCGGTGCCGGCGAGGGTGATGCAGGAGAGCCAGGGCTTGCCGTCGACGAGCACGGTGCAGGCGCCGCAGTCGCCCTTGTCGCAGCCCTGCTTCGAGCCGGTCAGGCCGAGGCGGTAGCGCAGGACCTCGAGGAGGGTCCAGTGGTCGGGGGCGGCGACCTCGACGGAGTCGCCGTTGACGCGAAGGGAGAGGACTCGCACTCCGCAGATTGTCGCGCAGGATGCCCGGCGCTCAAGGCGGGATGGGACATCCTCGATGTCTGGCGCTCTGGATCCCGCACAGGGGCCCGGGGGCCCCGCCTGGAAGGGCGCTCGCGCGCTCCCCCCTACTGAACGACGAGCAGCGCGGAGTTCGTGCGCCGGCGGTCCACCGGCGAATAGGCAAGATTGGCCTGGGCGACGAGCAGGCTTCCCAGCGTCAGGTTCGGGACGTTGAAGACGAAGTCCAGCATGCCGGAGGCGGGAATGTCCCCCAGATGCAGGGTCGCGAGCGCCTCGACCAGGATCTCGACCTCCGTGAAGGGGGTCGCCTGCACGATCGGCTTGCGTCCCATGTCGAGGCTGCAAGCCGCGCCGGGCTTGCCGTAGATCCGCAGCGTGACCGGCATTCCAGGATGGGGCGTGCCGACGAACTCCAGGGTCGGATCCGGCGGGCTCGGGCTGAACTGCGTGCCACCGCCGTTGTAGACACCGTTGACGACCGAGAGTCCGGAATGGCGAAACACTGCGCCCGTCATCAGCACGACAGCCGCACCGGTCACTCCGCCGCCAGCCGGACAGAAGCCGGTGCCGTTCGCACCCGTCTGGAACTTGTCGCTCGTGAGGCCGGCGGCGATGGCTACGGATGCGTCGCTGAGGCCTAGGGCAAGGCCGCCCGACTCCCAAAGGCAGGACCAACAGCTCCCGCTGTTAGGATCGCCGTGGCCGCCCTCCCCACCGAGGATGCTGCTCCGGCTTATGTGGATGCGAGAGCCCTGTTGGGCAAAGATACCGTGCGTGCCTTGGCTCGCCCACTTCGAAGCGTTCTGCTCGCAGGACAAGCCCTTGCCGCCGGTCACACTTGAGCTCGAGAGCTCGAGCCGCGAGCCCTCCACGCGAATCACCACCGGCACCTCGAGGGTCGAGGTGGCCGGCGCTGTCTGGATCGGGCTACGGGCCAAGCGCACGTCGAGGCAGTCGAGGATGCGCAGGCACGGGGCGGACAGAGCGACCGCCGTGTTGTCCGTCAACTGATCGAAGAGCACAGCACCCGCGCAGTCATCCACCCGGATTCCGTGGGCTCGGATTCCCGACAGCACCGCCGTCTGGTCCGCTGGTAGATCCTGGATGATCAGCGTCGGTTCTAGTGAGCTGTCCTCTGGAAGGCCCTGGATGCCCGACCCCGAGTTCGACACCACGACCGTGCCGGGAACGAGCGCGAGGATCGTGATGCCCTTGTCGAGCAGGAAGGGCGAGTACGTGCCCCCGTGAACGAGCAGGACGTCGCCGGGCGACGCCGCCAGCACGGCCGGAGGCAGGTCCGTGAAGTGCACGCCAAACCCGCCGCCGGGATGGACGATCCAGGTCATGTTCTGAGCGCTCGCCCGCTGGAGCGGGACGAGCGTCAGGGCGAGCGCGAGCATCGAACGGACGGGCGAATCGAGGATCCAGCGCGACATGGCTGCCTCCTTCGGGCGGGCGGGTGGAGAGGGCCAGTCTACCCCCAGGGTCCCGGCGCTGCCGAACGGATCCGAATCGATCCAGGCCCTCAGCGCGTCCGCATCCGGCCCTCGGAGCCGGCGCTGACCAGCGGCTCGAACTCCTCGGGGAGCTGCTGGCGCAGCTTCTCCATGGCGCCGGGGCTGACGGCCTCGGAGAGCACCTCGATGACGCAGCGCGCGTGGTAGACGGCGTCGGGCTCGTCGACATTCTCGCGCTCGGTGACGCGGTCGAAGAAATCCTTGAGGGACATGCGCTCGAACTTCGGCGCCGTCACCCGCAGATGGTGGCCGAGCTCGCGCGGCAGCTCGGAGGCGAGGTTCTCGGCGGAGTCGTCGAGCAGGCGCTCGGCCAGGGTTTCCAGGGTGGCGCGAACGGCGGTCTCGGCGTCGCCGCGCGAGGCGAGGCGTGCGCGGTGCTGCACCTGCCCTATGAAATGGTCGTGGTCCATGGTTCCTCCCTTGGGGTCGAGCGTTTCCACGCCACTGCGCACGAAGGCCCGCGTCATTGCAGGCTCTCTTGCCGGTCCGCGGCCTCGACCTCAGCCTCGGAACGGGTCGGTAGGGGCGGCCCAGAGCCGCGCCACCGCGCCAGCGTTGATTCAGGGAACATTTCGCTCGCACTCCGGCCACCCCTGACGGCTGGGAGGGTGCGGTGCGAGCTGAAGGCAGGGAGTGGGAAGCGCTGTCCCGCCATCCCGCTGGGAGGCTCGCGGAACCGCACGCCGTGCGACTACTTGCCGGCGCCGCCGCCGGCTCGGTCTCGCGCAGTCGCGGATCCCTTCCAGCTTCAGCTGCCGCGCACCGCGGCGTGCTCCCGGATCTCGGCCAGGAAGATCGGTCCCAGGTCCGCGGCCTTCTTCTCGCCGATCCCCGTCACGCCCAGGAGCTCCGCCTGGGTGCGCGGCTTGCGGCCCGCGAGCAGGGCCAGCGTGACGTCGTTGAAGATCAGGTAAGGCGGCACGCCTCGCTCCGCCGCAAGGCGCCGGCGCAAGGCGCGCAGGCGCTCGAAGAGGGCCTCGTCGGGGGCGGGCGCGCCTTCCTCGGCGGCCAGCGACGCCAGCGAGGTGCGCGGCCGGGCGGCGCGCGTGCGCTTGGGCATCTCGAACAGGGTGACCGGG
>DATKBQ010000519.1:0-9234 GCA_035546375.1 Planctomycetota bacterium
GCCAAGAAGGGAGCGCAGGCGGTAGATCGTCTGTCGGGACTCGCGGACGAAGCCAGTCTGGGAAGAGAACCTGGCCCTCGACAGGTTGCAGAGTGCGATGAACGGCCCTCTCGGCAACCAGACCTCGCGTCCATCGATCCGAACGAGGTGCCGGCCGCGGACTCGTTCCCCCGTCAGGACCAGAAGGCGCTGTCGTGAGATGCCGTTTCTCGGCGGCGTGCAGGAGACGGCCTCGGCGGCGGTCCTTGACTGCGCGTGGTTTCCACCCCCGTCGGGGTGACCATCCGGATGACTCGTTCGCCTTCCCTGCTCGGTTCGATGCCCGTCCCGTTTCGGCGGGCTGTCTTGGGCCCTTTTGGGACCCTTCGTTCTGGCCATGGCCGCTCTCCCCTGGGCGTGCCCCATCAGGGACCATCCCTGACGGGTCGCCCGCGCGGCCCTGTGAGCTGCCCAGCAGCCTCGGAAAGTTGCGGGATTCCGTGGTTTTTCTTCCGGAACCCCCCGGTGGTCCCGTCATTGGGTCAGCGGACGCGGACACACTGCGCCCAGCGCCGGAGGCGGCAGCGAGACCGCCCAGCGGGTCAACCCTCGCCTTCGCGCACGCTCCGTCGCGCGGCCACGCGCCAGCGTCAGCTCGAAGGCGCGCACCCCCAACGCTGGGGATCTCGGAACGCAATGGTAGTCAGGCCACCTCCGCAGCGCCGGCGGAACACCGCATGCCCGACGCAGGCTCCGGCAGGGCCATCGCTGAGTAGCGCTGGCGCTAGGCCAGCAAGTGAGCCCTCGCCCCTACCGCGTCGCCTGCCCGTGCGCCTCCACCATCCACAGGTGCTTGTCCACGCCGCGCGAGACCTCGGTGAACAAATCGGCAGTGCCCATGTCGCCGGCGTCCGCCGCGGCATCGATCGCCCGCCGCACTTCCTTGCCGAACGAGGCCATCGCCGCGGACACGGCCACCAGGTGCTCGACGCCGTCTACGATCTCGAGCGGGTACTCCCCGATCGTCGAGCGCCGCGCGACGAGCTGCACCGTGCCCTCCGCCACGCCGCCGAGCTGCACCGCGCGCTCGGCGATCAGGTCGGCATACTCGTGCGCCCCATCCGCCACCGCATCGAACAGCTCGTGCAGCGAGAAGAAGTGCGGCCCCTTCACGTTCCAATGCGCCTGCTTCGCCTGGATCGTCAGGTCGACGGCGTCGGCCAAGCGCGCGTTGAGCAGCTCGCACATCGCTCCACGCGTCGCTTCGCTCAGGTCGTTCTTCGTGGAGTGGGCCAGGGTGCGCCCGCGCGCGGGGCGGGCGGTGGTCGAGATCTCCTTGGTGGCGCGGGGCATGGGCAAGTCCTTCCGTTTCCGTGTTCGTCGATGCGTTCGGGTCCCGCGCCGCCGAGCCGGCTCGCGGGCCACACAGGATACGGACGAGCCGGGCCGATCCGCGCGGCTCCACCGAAACCCCGCTCCCCGGCCGCTTGCCGGGCGGCGCCGATCACGGGTAGCTTGTGCCGGCCAGCGCGGAGCTGGAGCTGAACCCAACGACGCCCGTGCCGCCGCGTGCAGGAGCGCTTTCGCCGCCCACGTCCGCTCGACGCGAGCCGCGCGCGGGCTCCGTCGGGCCGGGCTCCTCGAAGCGCTTCCCTCCCGCGGCTCGCGCCCTCGCCGTCTTCCTGGCGCTGGCGGCGGTCTACTTCGCGGTCGGCACGCTTTCGCTCGCCCTGGGCGCCTTCGAGCATCCCAGCGCCTCCGCCATCTGGCCGCCGACCGGGATCGCCCTGGCCAGCCTCTTGCTCCTGGGCCTGCGCTTCTGGCCGGCGATCCTCGCCGCAGCCTTCCTGGTCAACCTCAGGACCGGCCCCGAGGAGCTCGGTTTGGTCAAGGCGATCGTCGCGCTGGAGATCGCCGTCGGGAACACGCTCGAGGCCGTGGCGGGGGCCTGGCTCGTGGGCCGCTTTGCCCGCGGCAGGCTCGCCTTCGAACGCCCGCAGACCGTGTTCCTCTATGCGCTGCTCGCCGGCGTCGTGGCGACCTTGATCAGCGCGACCATCGGGCCGCTGAGCGTCACCCTGGGGTCCAAGGATCCGCCCGCGAGCTTCGGCGTGATCTGGCTGACCTGGTGGCTCGGCGACGCCGGCGGAGCGTTGATCGTCGCGCCCGTCATCCTCCTGTGGAGCCGCCCTTGGCGGGAAAACTGGAGCTGGACGCGCATAGGCGAGGCCGCGCTGCTCCTGGCGATGCTGCTCGCCGCCTCGAGCCTGACTTTCGGGCTCTGGCCGCTGGAGCACAAGAATCCGGTCGCCTTCGCCATCCTGCCCTTCCTGGTGTGGGTCGCCTTCCGCTTCGGGCCGCGCGAAGCCTCGGCGGCGATCCTGGTCATCGCGGTGATCGCCGTCGCCGGGAGCCTGCGCGGGTTCGGACCGTTCGCGCGCGAGCGGCCGAACGAGGCGCTCCTCCTCTTGCAGGCCTTCCTGATCACCATCAGCGTCACGACGCTCGCCCTCTCTGCGAGCGTCTCCGAGCGCCGGCGCGCGTTCGCCGAGCTGGCGGAGAGCGAGAAGCGCCTCGAAGCGCTCTTCGAGCAGGACGTGGTCTGCGTGGCGCAGCTCGAGCTGGACGGAGGCCTGGCGGCGGTCAACGAGCGCTTCTGCGCGCTCGCCGAGCGCCCGCGCACCGAGCTCTTGGGCCTGCGCCTCCAGGACCTGGTCCACCCCGACGACGTGCCAGCCCTCGAGCGCACCCTGGAGCAGCTCCGCCACGAGGGGCGCGGGAACGTGATCGAGCAGCGCTGGCGACGTCCCGGCGCGAGCGATGCGTGGGTCAACTGCAGCCTGTCCGCGGTCACCGACGCGCGCGGTCGCCCGCGCTATGCGCTGGCGCTGGCGCAGGACATCGGCGAGCGCAAGCGGGCCGAGGAGGACCTACGCAAGCAGGCGGCGGAGCTCGCTCGCTCCAACGCCGAGCTGGAGCGATTCGCCTACGTCGCCTCGCACGACCTCCAGGAGCCCCTGCGCACGGTCTCCAACTTCACCCAGATCGCGGCGCGCCGCTACTCGGACCGGCTCGATCCCGAGGGCGTGCACCTTCTCGAGTTCGCGCGGGAAGGCGCCGAGCGCATGCAGATGCTCTTGCGCGACCTCCTGCTCTACGCGCGCGTCGGTCACGAGCGCGAGCTGGAGGACGTGGATCTCGGCGAGGGCCTGCGCGACGCGCTCGGCAACTTGAGTCGGGCCGTGGAGGAGAGCGGAGCCCGCGTCACGAGCGACGTCCTGCCGCGCGTCCACGCCAACCCCTCGAACGTCGTGCGACTCTTCCAGAACCTGGTCGGCAACGCGATCAAGTTCCGCGGCGCGGACCCGCCGCGCGTGCACGTGTCGTCCGCGCGGATCGACGGCGCGTGGCTGCTCGGCGTGCAGGACAACGGCATAGGCATCGCGCCCGAGTACCACGAGCAGGTGTTCACGATCTTCCAACGCCTGCACGCGCGCAGCGAGTATCCCGGCACGGGCGTGGGCTTGGCGATATGCAAGAAGATCGTCGAGCAGCTCGGTGGCCGCATCTGGGTCGAGTCCGAGCCCGGCCAGGGCTCGCGTTTCTTCTTCACGCTCCCCGACTCGGAACCGACGGGCGCCCGCGAATGAGGCTGATCCGCCACGGTCCGCCGGGGCTCGAGCGCCCGGGCGTCCTGCTCGCGGACGGTGCGCGCCTCGACGTCTCCGCGTTCGGCGAGGACTACGGCGAGACCTTCTTCGGCTCGGCAGGCCCCGAGCGCCTCGCCGCGTGGCTGCGCGAGCACGCGGGCCGCTGCCCGACGGTCGTGGGATCGACTCGACTCGGTCCACCCCTGGCGCGGCCGAGCAAGATCGTGTGCATCGGCCTGAACTACGCCGACCACGCGCGCGAGACCGGCGCGAGGATCCCGCGCGAGCCGATCTTGTTCCTCAAGGCGACGAGCGCGCTCGCCGGTCCCGACGACGACGTGCCGATCCCGTTCGGCGGCAGCCAGCTCGACTGGGAGGTCGAGCTGGCGGTGGTGATCGGCGCGCTCGCGCGCCACGTCCCGCGCGAGCGCGCGCTGGAGCACGTGGCGGGCTATGCGCTGCACAACGACTACTCCGAGCGCTCGTTCCAGCTCGAGCGCGGCGGCCAGTGGGCCAAGGGCAAGGGCTGCGACGGCTTCGCGCCGATCGGGCCGTGCCTCGCGACGCGCGACGAGATCCCCGATCCTGGGCGCCTGGCGATGTGGCTGAAGGTCAACGGCGAGACGCGCCAATCGGGCAGCACGGCCGACATGATCTTCGACGTCCCGTGGCTGGTCAGCTACGTCTCGAGCTTCATGACGCTCTTGCCGGGCGACGTGATCAGCACCGGCACGCCGGCCGGCGTCGGCCTCGGCTGCGACCCGCCGTGCTTCCTGCGCGAGGGCGACCTCGTCGAGAGCGGCATCGACCGCCTGGGAAGCGCGCGCCAGCGCATCGTCCAGGAGCGTCCGCCGGCCGTGCAGGCCTCACAGGGTCCGCCGTAGCGCCCGTGCGCCGGCTTCACGCGATTCGGATGCTGGTCCGGCTCGGCTTTCGGGTCTAGGAGCCGACCATGGAATCCCCCTTCGGCGACCGCCGCCTCGAGCTCTCCTACCCCTGCTCCTGGTGCTACAAGATCATCGGCCGCGACGAGGTCCTGATGCGCTCCGCGGTGGCCGAGATCGTCGGCGACGCCGAGCACACCCTGCGCTTCTCGAACACCAGCCGCACGGGCAAGTACAAGAGCCTCGAGCTCGAGCTGACCGTGCGCGACGAGGCGCACCGCCTGGAGACGTTCGAGGCGCTGAAGAACCATTCGGCGGTCCAGTTCCTGCTCTGAGTCGGCGCCGGCGGCTGCCGTCCCGAACCCCGAAGCGCACGCCTTCGCCGATCGCGAGCCCTGGGCCGAGGCTCGCCAGATACCCGGCAAGGTGCGAGAGAGAGGACTCCGGCGGATCCTGCTCAATCCCCGGCGCCGGCTACCTTGCGGATCGCAGCCTCGAGCTTCTTCGGCTCGTCGGTGCCGATCCGGAAGCGCTTCCCGTCCGTGCGTTCGATCTCGACGGCGTCGAGCCCCGAGACGTTGAACATCCACCCGTGCGGCGTGAGGCGGATGCCCCAACCGTACCACCACCGGTTCCGCACGGCGTGCACGGCGCGAATCTCGTTAGCGCGGAAGCGCTTGCGGATCAGGCCGAGCCCGAACCAGACGCGCACCTCGTCATCCGACACCGAGACCGAGAGCATCGAGAACAGCACGAGGCAGCACGCGAGGATCAGCGCCACGAGCCCGGCGATCCACAGCGCGGCCGGATCGTCTGCGGCAAACGCGACGACGGCCAGCACCACGAGGATCCCCAGGGCGAGGGCCACGATGGTCGCGTAGCCGATCTGCCGGTGCTCGTAGCGCACGGACGCCATCCTCACGCCCGGCGCAGCTCGGAGGCTGCGAGCCGGCGGCGCTCCGCCTCGACGTAGCGCATCCTCACCACCGGCAAGAGACCGCCGAGCACGGCTGTGGCGATGCCGCCTCCGAGCAGCAGCGGGTACCAGACGTGGTAGGGCTGGCCGAGCAGCAAAGCTGCCAGACCCGCGGCGAGCGCGAGCCCTCCCACCACCAGGAAGCTGGTGTGCAGGCCGAGCGCGAGGGCCCGGGCCTTGCCGCGCGGCGCCAGCGTGCCCGCGAGGGCACCGTAGACCCCGACCAGCGCTCCCAGGCCTCCGCCAATCGCTCCGATCCACCCGGCGCTCGAGGCGCTCCACCAAGCTTCAGCTTCCATCTAGCATCTAGGCGGCGGCGCGCCGATACGCCGCATGCTGCGGCAGGGTGTCGGAAGCGATGGCGCCGGTCGCGAGGCCCCCGGCTCAACGACGAACGCGGTTTCGCCAGTAGCCGGGTCGGCGCTTGCCGTGCGCGACGGCGATCACGAATAGCTGCTCGCCGACGGCAGAGAAGCTCACGCCGTAGGGGAAGCGTGCAAGCACGAATCGGCGCAGCGGCACGCCGCCTTGGTGCGCGAGGACCGGCCAAGCCTCAGGGTTGGCGCGGATCGTGTCGAGCGCTCGCCCGACCTCGGCGATGAAGTCCTCTCCGAGCCCGGGCCGCTCCCGTCCGTACCGGTCTGCGGCGGCAAGGAACTCGGCGCGCGCCTCGGCATGGAACCTGAGGCGCACGCGTCACGATCGACGAAGGCGCGCCAGCGCTTCGGCGCGGACCTCGTCCCAATCAACGAGCTCCGCGCTGCCGTCGGCGATCTCTCGCATTCGCCGCTGGACCTCCGCCAGCCATGCCGCCGCCACGTCCGCCGGATCCTCGAGGGGCTCGTCGAGGCTCTCGAGGAGGTCGTGAGCGAGGCTCGCGCGCTCGTCTCGGGGCAGCTCCAGGGCCTGAGCGCGGAGATCCTTTCCGTTGGCCATGGGCTCGATCATAGGCCTCCTGAGCGACTCCCGCCACGGAGAGTCCTCCCGGCCAGGATCGCCGGCGCTTGGGCCCCTGGAGCCGCACCTGGGCCGGTGCGTCAGCCCGCCAGCGCCACCCTGATCGCCCGCCCTCCGGCCAGCACCGCGGTTCTAACTCCGCCCGTCGTGCGGAGCAGTGAGCCTCGGTTCGCGCTGCGAGCACCGCCGAAGTGGGCATGGGGCTCGCCGATTGGGCACGGATTCAGCGCGTGAGCTCGAGCGCGAAGGCGAGGTCTCGCGCCACGTCGCGCATGGTGGAGGCGCTGAGCGTCGCGAGCCTGCCCGGCTCGCCGCCGAGCCGCGACCCGCTGCTAGGCGATTGGCGCTCGATCGGGGAGCGCGACGCGTCGTTCCTGCCCGCGATCGCGGGCGAGCCCGACACCGCGCCCGGCCTCCGCGGTCCTCGTCCGGCATGGACTGCCGGCGAGATCCAGCCCCTGCGCGTCCGGCGGTGCCGCGAGCCGGAGCGGGGAGCGCTCCACCGGGTGCTCCTCCGCCATCTCCAGACCTTCCTCGCGCGCGCGGGCGAGCCAGCTGAGCCGGGGTTACCCGCTTTCGTGCGCCGCGAGCTCTACCGCTACCTCGACTGCGGCATCCTGGCGAACGCCTTTGCGCGCATGCACTGCACGAGGTGCGGCCGGGATGAGCTCGTGGCCTTCTCCTGCAAGGGTCGCGGCTTCTGTCCGTCGTGCTGCGCCAGGCGCATGGCGGAAACGGCCATGCACTTCGCTGGATGGCCGGGGAGGGCTTCCGCCCCCGCCAGACGCGGACAGCGAAGGGCTTCCGGCGTCATCCCGGGTGGAAGGGCCCACAGGTGGCTAGGGGCTGCGGATCAGCTGGCGGCCTACGACGAGCGGCTTGCTTCGGTGGCGCGCGAGTTGGAGATCCCGCGGCACGCGCTCTGAGGCTGGGGTGGCAGGGGGCAGGAGGGCCTTCCGAGAACGTCTCGCCCCGTTCGTGCCCCCGCCGGGGATACTGGAGCAGCAATCCCTGCCGGTGATGGGACCGGCGTAGCCGGAATTGCGCGAGCGCTGAAACCCTTTCGCCGCCATCGCAAGTACCAGCAGGCAGGAACCTTGGACCCCAGCACGAGATCCTTCACCGCCGATGAGCTGCTCGCGGAGTCGCGGTGGCTCCAGGCGCTCGCGCGGAGTCTGGTCAAGGAGCCGGACGCCGCCGAGGACATCGTCCAGGAGACGTGGCTCGCCGCGCTCCGGCGGAGACCGGCGGTGCGCGAGTCGCTCCGCCCCTGGCTGGCGCGGGTGCTGCGCAACCAGGCCGCGCTGCTCCGGCGGAACCGGCTGCACGGAGCGCGCGACCAGGCCGAGCTTGTGGACGAGCCGCTGCCCTCGGCGGCGGATCTGGTCGTGCGCGCGGAGACGCACCGCATGCTGGTCGGCGCGATCATCGAGCTGGAAGAGCCGTACCGCTCGACGGTGCTCCTGCGCTACTACGATGGGCTGTCCTCGGCGGAGATCGCGAGGCGGCGCCGCGTACCCGGGCCGACGGTGCGGACCCAGCTCAGGCGTGGGCTGGAACGCCTCCGCGAGAAGCTCGACCAGGAGCACGGCGGCGATCGGCAGAGGTGGGTGCTGGCGCTGGTCCCTGCCGCGAGCGCGACCGCGAACGTTGGATCGCTCGGCGGAGCGGAGGCGGCCGTCGATGCCGGCGCGGCTCCGCTCGCCGGCGTCCCTGCTGCGGCGATCACGGCGGTCGCAGTCGCGGCCGCAGTGGGCGCGCTGTTGCTCCTGCGCCCGCGAAGCGAGCCGCGAGCCGCCGCACCGCCGCCGCAGGAGCACGTGGCTGCGGCCGTATCCGGCGACCTGTCGTTCCCCGTGGTGCGCGCCGCCGTCGAGCCAGCGGCGCCGGCCGAGCAAGCGAGCGCCGCACCCGTGCTGGGCCCGCTCAGCGCGATCGTCGTCGACGAGCAGACGCTCGAGCCGCTGCCGCATTTCGAGGTCGAGCTCGCCGTGGCGAGCCCGGAGGTGGAACCCGCGCCCCCGAGCGCGGGGATCGAGCCCGATCCCGATGTCGCCACCGTGCGCGCCCGCACCGACGGGCGCGGGCGTTTCACGACGGCCGAGTCCCTTCCGGCCGCCACCTACGAGGTGCGCCTGATCGACGACCCGCGCGTGCGCGACCAGGACGCGATCGTCCACGACCAGGAGCGTGTACGCGCCATCGTGCCGCAGGCGAGCGTCCGGCTGGACCCCGCGCTCGAGGACGCGCGCATCGCGACCCCGGCCGGCCCCACCTACCCCCTGCACGTCGCCCTCCCGCGGAGCCTCGAGCTCTCGGACCTGCGCGCTCACCTGCGCTCGCCGAGGCAGTTCCGCACGCTCTACTGGGAGCTGCACCTGGCGCCCGTGCGTCGCTTCCCCGCCGACCGCCTTCCCTGGGTGCGCTTCGGCCACCTCTACACGAAGTACCTCGACTCCGAGCCGCCCTGGCTGCTGGAGGTCTCGAGCGCCGACGGCCTGTGGGCCGGCTCCGCCGAGGTCCGCTCGATCACGGGCGTGCACGCGCCCATCGATCTGGATCTGCGGCGGAAAGGAATCGTCGCCGGAACGGTACGGGACGAGCTCGGCCCGGTGGCGTCCGAGCTGGTGGTCATCCTCCGGCATTCCGATGGCATGGGTGAGGAGCGAAGGGATTCACCGGACGATCGCGGTGCCTACTCCCTCGCATGGGTCGAGCCGGGCGCCTATCGCCTCGCGTTCGAGTCCCATCGCCACCTGACCGAACGCCGGGACGTGCGCGTGGTGGC
>DATKBQ010000520.1:0-10948 GCA_035546375.1 Planctomycetota bacterium
GAGGCAGGACCAGAGTGCTTGCGACCGCCCATCGTCGCATCATGAAGGTGACGGTGTAGAGGTACTGAGACTTCCACGGCATGCGCTCGATCTGTTGCCGGACGACGATGCCGAGGTTGTCCAGGAAGACATCCTGGGCGCCCAGATCGTGTTTCCAGCCCCTGGGGTTCCGGGACTGGAAGTACCCGCTGCTCGCCCTCCGTTGCCTGATGTGCACGTGCGGCACGGACCAAAACTCATCGGCAAAGCGCGCTCGCTGGCGCGGGCGAACGTTCGGGGATGCGAAAGCCATGGCGAGATCCTCGGTCAAGGAGTATCGGCGACCCGCAGCGGGCTCGCGTGAGCGCGCTTCAACTGGTCAGAGGGACGCGAACGTCGATGCAGGCTGCGAGGTGTCGGTCGTTGTGCTCGCGGTCGTGGGATCGTAGCGAACCCTGCGGCAGTCGAGGAGCGGCTGGCGAACTGTCCCCGCGGAGGACAGGTGTTCGACGCCCCTTCATCGACGCCCGCCATGGACCACGCTGGCTTCCTACGGGCTCGTGCGAACCACTGTTTCCACCGCAAGGCTCGCTTCGGCAGCCGGGTGCGGCCGGTAATGGAGCAGCTCGAAGCCGATGACGCGGCCGTTGACGTCCTTCATCAGGATCACCTCATCGACCGTTTCCTCGCAGACGTGTTCCTTGCCCGGATCGTCGAGCAACACCGTGAGCGTGTGACCCACCATGTCGTGGATCACTTTGACCTTGTCCATGTCGTGTCTCCCGCCTTGATGGCATCCGTAGGTTACGCAGTGATGAGGAAGGCTGTCCCATCCTCGCGCCGAGCGACCGCGCATGACCATCGCGAGCCGGCGCCGCCGCAGAAGAGCAACACATCGGGATCCTTGCGGCTCCTTCTCGCCTCGTCCAGATCGGCGAGAACCTGCTGTACCTCCCCTTCCCGGCTCCACGAGCAGGCAGCCGCAGGGGGGGGCGCCGAATGGGGTCCAGCTTCCGCGCGAGCCTCGCCCCGCCGTCCTGGCCCGATGCCGGCGGCGGCGCCGCGAAGCCCAGTGCAGCCGTCAGAGCCAGGCATGTGTACTGGGTCTTCACTACGACCGGCGCCCCTGCGCACCCGGCACCGCGTTTCCGTGGGACGGGAATCGACGGATGGTAGCGCCTTCGGCGCACGGCGGCGGCGGGCTCCTCCGTTACGATCCACCCCTCGCACGGAGGAGGACGAATGCAGCAGACGACAGCGAGTGTTCTCGAGGTCCCGGCGGCGTCCGAAGAGCGGCGCGAGGCACGGACCGAGCTGGCCGAGATGGCCCGCGGGCGGTTCGGCGCCATTCCGGCGGATCTGCTCGCCGATCACGTGCTCGCGCTCGATACGCGGGCCGACTGGCCGGTCCTGCGGGAGGCCATGGAGGCGCTGCGGCGGCGCTGGAAGTTCGCCGAGCGCGACGGCCTCCGCCTTGCCCGCCGGCCCGACCGGGGCCACCTCGGGGAGTACGCGACGCGCCGCTCGGGCATGCGGGACGGGCGGGATCCGAGCCATCGGCCCTACAGGACGTTGCTCGAGCGCCTGGATCCGCCGCACGGGAGCTGCGGATGCCCCGACTTCCGGCGCAGCTCGCTCGGGCTCTGCAAGCACTTGCTCGTCGTGCTCGATTCGCTCGCGCGCAAGCCCCGCGCATGGCGCCACGCGCTTGGCAAGGCAACCGCGGACCACAATCCTCGAATCACCTGGGACCCGCTTCGCCCGCTCGTCGGTGCGCATGACTGGCTCGAGCGGGTGCGGCTTGTGCCCGCCGGGGTCGCGCCGAGCCGCCTGCCCGCCGTGGCGCGCTCCTTCTCGCCGGGGGTAGGCGCCGATTGGGTGCTTCGAAGCGCGCACCCCCAGGACCCGAAGCGGCGCCTCGCTCTGGTGCGCCAGCTTGCGGCCTTCGCGCGTGGCAGAGACCCGGCGCTCGAGGCGCGCCTCGCCGAGGAGGAGGCTGAGCTTGCCCGTATCGCGCGGCTCGCGGAGCACGGCGCGAGGCTCCGGGCTCAGCTCTCCAAGCTGTCGCGCCGGCTGTATCCCTACCAGCGCGAGGGGGTCCTGCGCTTCCTCGCCCGCGGGCGGCTCTTGCTCGCCGACGACATGGGGCTCGGCAAGACGATGCAGGCCATCGCGGCGGCCCATGCCCTGCACGGCGCGGGTCTCGTGCAACGCGGGCTGCTCGTCGTGCCGGCGCCGCTCAAGCATCAGTGGCTGCTCGAGTGGCGCGCGACCAGCGATGCACCGATCGAGGTCGTGGACGGCTCGCGCGCGGAGCGGGAACGCGTCTACGGGCGGACCCGGCGCGGCTTCCTCGTCGCCAACTACGAGCAGCTCCTGCGCGACCTCGACCTGGTCCAGGCCTGGAAGCCCGAGCTCGGCGTGCTCGACGAGGCGCAGCGCATCAAGAACTGGGCGGCGAAGACGTCGCACAGCGTGAAGAGCCTGCGGCCCGAGTACCGGCTGGTCCTCACCGGCACCCCCATGGAGAACCGGCTGGACGAGCTCGCCTCGATCGTCGAGTGGGTCGACGACCACGCCCTGGAACCGAAGTGGCGACTCGCGCCGCTGCACGCGGTGCGGGCCGACGGCAAGCGCGAGATCGTCGGGGCGCGGCACCTCGACACCCTGCGCGCGCGGCTCGCGCCCTGCACCGTGCGCCGGGTCCGCCACGAGGTGCTGGATCAGCTCCCGAAGCGGACGGACACCACCCTGGCGATCGACCTGACGCCCTCGCAGCTCGCCTCCCATGCCGAGTTCGACAAGCCGATCGCATCGCTCCTGAAGCGAGCCGCCCAGCGCCCGCTCACCCAGGAGGAATTCCTGAAGTTGATGCGGCTCTTCCTGTGCCAGCGGCAAGTGTGCAACGGGCTCGCGCTCGCCGACTTCGGCGAGGTGTGGCCCGCGATCTCGCGCCAGACCCCGACGGAGCGCCTGCTCGCCACGCTCGACTCGCCGAAGCTTTCCGAGCTTCGCGCGCTCGTGGAGGGGCTCTGCCTCGACCAGGGACGCAAGGTCGTGGTCTTCAGCCAGTGGCGCCGCATGCTCCAGCTCGCAGGGTGGGCGGTGTCGGATCTCCTCGCCCGGAACGGCCTGCGCGCGGCGCACTTCACCGGGCACGAGGGCGGCAAGCGGCGCGTGCAGAACCTCGTCGAGTTCCACGACGATCCCGCTGTCCGGATCTTGTTCGCGACCGACGCGGGCGGAGTCGGGCTCAATCTGCAGCGCGCCGCGAGCGCGTGCGTCCTGCTCGAGCTGCCGTGGAATCCGGCCGTCTTGGAGCAGCGCGTCGGCCGCATCCACCGCCTCGGACAGGAGGAGCCGGTCCAGGTCTACGCGCTCGTCGCGCGCGGGGGCATCGAAGAGCGGATCGCCTCGCTCGTGGCGGACAAGCGGGCGCTCTTCCGCGGGCTCTTCGACGGCGGGAGCGACGAGGTGCAGTTCGACCGCTCCGGCTCGTTCCTCGAGGCGCTCCGGCGTGCGACGCCCGATGTGCCCGCCGATGCGGACGACGCAGGCGAAGAGGACCTCGACGAGTTGCTCGATCCGAGCGGCGACGAGCAAGGCGGGGAGGAGGCGGTCGATCTGGACGGCGAAGCGCCCGAGGCGCGGGCCGGCGACCAGGTCCCGGCGCCGTCCGAGACCGCCGGTGGGAACGGCACGACGAGTGAGAGTCCCCCCGAAGCCGTCCCATCGGAAAGCGAAGGCTCCGTGCGCGGCGCGGCAGGCCTCGACGAGCATGGCGTCGCGGTTCCGCGCTCGCCGGATGGCGCGACGCTGAGGCAACTCCTGGCCGGCCTATCGATCGAGCGCACGCCCTCCGGGGGCTTGCGGATCGAGGCACCCCCTGAAAGCGCGGAGGTCTTGGCGCTGGTGCTTGAAGGGCTCGCGAACGCCCTGCGCTCGGGATGCGCCGTGCAGCCCGAGCGTTCCTGATCTCCGGAAGTCCCGGCGATGAAGGTCTACACGTTGGAGATCGAAGACTTGGACGGCGACTGATCTGCTCCCGATCGGGAACAGATCGCCCGTTCCAGACGGGTCATTCGGCCTCTTTCGCCCGTGCAGGGTCGAATTGCACCCGATCGGGTGCAGAATGGCACTCGACCGTGCCGGATCCTCGAGGCCTGCTCGCGCGCGCTTGCGACATGAGCTCGGGCGGCGTGTCCCGGCGCGTAGAGAGAACGGGGTGCCGGCTCCTACCCAGGTTGCCATCACACTCAGATGTCGGCGAGCGCGCGCGGCGAGGTGCGCTCGAGGAGCTTGCCCACCTCCTCGAACTCCTCCGCCAGGAGCGAGAGGATGTCGTCGAGGCTCAGCACGCCCACCAAGCGGCCCTTGCGGTCCACGACCGGCAGGCGCCGCACGCTGGCCGAGCGCATCAGGCCGAGCGCGTCCTCGATCGGCGTGTCCTCGGAGACGGTCCGCGGCTGCGGGGTCATCACCTGGACGACCACGGTGGCGTCGGCGTCGAGGCCCCCGGCGACGATCCGCAGCGCCAAGTCCCGGTCGGTGAGGATGCCCATCGGGCGCTCGGCCTCGTCGATGACGACCAGCGAGCCGACATTGCGCGACTCCATGCGCCGTGCCGCCGCGCGCACGGGCTCGGTGGCCTGCGCCAAGTCCACTTCCCGCTGACAGATGCGTCCGACCGTCATGTGTCACTTCCTCGGGGCTGGATCCTCGTTCGAACCGGACCGTCGGGCTCCGCTCCGCAAGAGCGCAGGGCCGCTACGACGGAAGCGGCGCCGCCATCGATCGACCAGAACGGCTACGTCTCCACGCCGCGAGATTTCACCGAAGCGGGGAATCCGCGCACCGCGCTTGGCGCTCCAAGCACGCACCACGCGGCGCGTGTGCGCGAGCGCCGGCGCCGCTGGGATGCGGCGGCATTCGCGCCGCTCGGAGCATACTGGCGGGCGTGGGCGTGGACGGGGTGATGCGAGCGCAGGCGCTCGAGCGGCAGGGGCAGCCCCTCGTCGAGTCGCGGATCCCGGTGCCGCACCCGGGAGCCTGTCAGGTCCGCCTGCGCGTGCGCGCGTGCGCCGTCTGCCGCACGGACCTGCACGTTGCCGACGGAGACCTGCCGGATCCGAAGCTCCCGCTGGTGCTCGGCCACGAGATCGTGGGCGAGGTGGTCGAGCGCGGCGAGGGCGCCGAGCGCTTCGCGTTTGATTCGGGGAACATCTGTGAACCTGCGCCCTCACGGGGTCCGTGGAGCGTAGGCCACGTTCGTTCTCCGATCCCTGCGGCGGTGGGTGCAGGAAGGCGGCCATGCAGTCCTCATGGCCGATCCCGGGTTCGACCTTCGTGTCGCTGAAATGCCTCGCAGACCGCCTGGGGGCGTGAAGAATCGAACCGTGATCCGTGATCACCCTCACAGGACGAGCGCGTAGACCAGCGCCGTGATCACGAGCACGGCGACGAGGTTCAGCGTCACGCCGGCGCGGGCCATCTGCGGGATCGTGACGCGGCCGGAGCCGAAGACGATCGCGTTCGGCGGCGTGGCGACCGGCAGCATGAAGGCGCAGCTCGCCGCGAGCGTGACCGGGACGACCAGCGCGAGCGGAGGCAGGCCCGCCGGCGCGGCGAGCGCCGCGAGGATCGGCACCATCGTCGCCGCCGTGGCGGTGTTCGAGGTCAGCTCGGTCAGGAAGATCATGCCGCTCGTCACGAGCAGGATGAACGCGAGGGGCGGAAGGCCGGTGAGCGCCGAGGCCTGGGTCCCCAGGAACTCGGCCGCGCCGGTGCGGTCGATCGCGCCCGCGAGCGACAGCCCGCCGCCGAAGAGGATCAGCACGCCCCAGGGGAGCCCTGCGGCGGTCCGCCAGTCCAACGCGAACGTCGTCAAGCGCCGGTCGAGCGGAAGGGCGAGCAGGGCCAGGCCCGCGGCCACCGCGATGCCGGCGTCGCTGATCCCCGGGACGGCGCGGGCGAGCCACGGGCGCGTCACCCAGCACAGCACCGCGGCGCAGAAGACCAGGAACGTCGCCCACTCGCCCGGCTTCACGGCCCCCAGGGCGCGCAGGTCGGCGGCGATCCGTTCCTCGCCGCCGGGGATGCGCTCGCGGCTCACCGGATGGGCGATCCGCACCAGCCACCACCAGGTGAAGGGCAAGAGGACGGCGCTCACCGGCAGCCCGATCGCGAGCCAGCCCAGGAACGTGATCTCGTGCCCCAAGTGGTCGCGCGCGTACTGCACGAGGAGCCCGTTCGGCGGCGAGCCGATGATCGTGGCCAGGCCTCCGATCGAGGAGGCGTAGGCGATCGCGAGCATCAGGACGAGCGCGAAGGTCCGATCCCCGTTGCCGTTCGCGTCGCGGCGGCTCTCGAGCAGCGCCACCACGCTCAGGCCGATCGGATACATCATCGCCACCGTCGCGGTGTTGGAGACGAAGGCGCTCAAGGTCGCCGCGGTCACCATGAACGCGCCGATCAGGAAGTCCGGCCGCGTCCCGGCGCGCCGGAGCACGAGCAGCGCGATGCGGCGATCGAGCTGCCAGCGCTGCATCGCCCGCGCCATCAGGAAACCTCCCAGGAACAGGAAGATGACCGGCGAGGCGTAGGGCTGGGCGGCGTCCTCGATCGTCGCCGCGCCCAGGAACGGCAGGAGGACCAGCGGCAGGAGCGCCGTCGCCGAGATGTCCACGGCTCCTGTCAGCCACCAGGTCGCCATCCAGGCCATCAGCGCGAGCGCCGAGCGCGCCTCGTCCGGGAGCGCACGCGGATCGCCCGCCGCGCCGGTGAAGGCATCCGGCAGGAGACGGTGCAACGCGAGGGCGAGGAGCGGCCCGGCGGCCAGCCCCGCGCCGCGCACCCAGCGGCGAGCGGCGGGAGCGAGCGTCTCGGCAGTGGAAAGCTCGTCGGCGTCCATCGGTCGAATCGGCGCTCCCCGCACGCTCCCCGAGCTTGCGGCAGGCCCGTGGGCCCGGGCGACGGCGCCTCGGCGCCTACAGCTTGCGGAATCGCGGCGCGGCGAGCACGAGGGGCTCCAATGCCCGTTCGCGCCGCGGTGACGTGCCGCGCTCCTTGCGCCGGCCCGGATCGCCGGCCCCGCGCGACGCACGCGGCGCCGTCAAGGCATCGAGCTCGAGCACTTGTCCAGCACGTCGGCCAGGTGCCAGGCGAGGTCCGTCGAGGTGACGATGCCGAGCAGATCGCCGCCCTCGACGACCGGCAGGCAGCTCACGCGCTGGGACAGCATGATCCACGCCGCGAGCGACAGCCGCTGGTCCGGCTCGACGTAGATGGGCAGCGGCGTCATCAGCTCCTCGAGGGGAGTCTCGTCGCTGCGGTGGCGGCCGATGGCACGGCGCAGGTCGCGGTCGGAGACGATCCCGACCAGGTGCTCCGCTTCGACGATCGGCAGGTGGCGCAGCTCGGCCCTCTCGCAGACCTCGATCGCCTCCGCGAGGGTGGCGTCGGGGGAGAGCTGGCGCACCTGCGTGCTCATGATCGTGGAGACGGCCGGATCCAGCTCCGCGTCGGCGCCCGCGCAACCCACGAGGCATTCGAAGGCGGCGAGCAGGTCCGCGTGGGTCACGATGCCCACGAGCGCGTCCCCGTCCACCACGGGCAGGCAGCCGATGCGGCGGCTGCCCATCTCCGCCGCCGCCCTGGCTGCAGGGTCCCGGCTCTCGATCCGGAAGGGCCGCTCGTGCATGAGCGCCCGCACGGTCCGGCCGGACGTCTCGCGCGGCGCGCTCGCACCCCCCCACCTCGACGTGCGCCTCGGCCAGCCCGTGGCCCCGATGAGGTCCCGGTCGGAGACGATGCCGACGAGGCGACCCTGCGCCACCACCGGCAGGTGGCGGATCCCCGCGTCGTCCAGGGTCCGCATGGCGCACTCGAGGCTCGTCCCGGGGCCGACGGTCACGGGCGAGCGGGTCATGATGTCCCTCACGTGCATTCGGATGCTTCTCGCTCGGCGGCAGGCTCGCGGCCGCTGCAGGAAGCTATGCCGTAGCCGGTTCCCGTGGCAGGGGCCGAAGTGCGGAGGCTGCCGGCGAGGAGTGCGCAGACGGCCGCCCCGCCAGCCCCGGCGTCGCGCACGGGCGGCCCGTCGCAGCCCGTGATGATTTCGTGGCTGCACGCCCGTCGGGAGCGCCTCCGGCGAGCAGGTCCTTCACTTGCCGCGAGCTGGCCCTGCTGGCGACCCTGGCCCTGGTGCAGTTCGTCTACTTCGCCGCCGCGGCAGCCTGCGTCGCGACCCTGGCCGCCGCGACAACGCGGCGTTCGCTCCGCGTCGGCGTGGACGGCGCTCGACCCGGGCTGACCTAAGTTAGCCGCTTGGCGAAAGAGCCGCGAATCCGGCCCGCGGGCGGCCGGATCGGATCCTGCGCGGCCGCGCCCGCTTCCGGGTCCTTTGCGCCGCGTGCATACTGACGGACTCGATGGAACCCGCCGACAGCCTGGGAAGGCCGCTGCGCAACCTGCGCCTCTCGGTCACCGACCGCTGCAACCTGCGCTGCGCCTACTGCATGCCGGAGGAGGAGTACGTCTGGCTGCCGCGCGCGCAGATCCTGAGCTTCGAGGAGATCGGCGAGCTGGTGGACGCGTTCGTCGAGCTGGGGGTCGACCGGCTGCGCCTGACCGGCGGCGAGCCGCTCCTGCGACGCGATCTTCCCTTGCTCGTGCGCATGCTCGCCGCGAAGCCGGCGATCCGCGACTTGGCGCTGACCACCAATGGGGTGCTGCTCGAGCGGGAAGCGGCGGCGCTGGCCGAGGCCGGGCTGCACCGCGTGACCGTGAGCCTCGACACCCTGCGCGAGTCGACCTTCCGCGAGCTGGCGCGGCGCGAGGGGTTGGACCGCGTGCTCGCCGGGATCGAGGCGGCGTCCAGGGCGGGCTTTCGAGCCGTGAAGCTGGACACGGTCGTGATCCGCGGCGTCAACGAGGACGAGGTCGCCGACCTGCTCGAGCTGGCTCGGCAGAGCCGCGCCGAGGTGCGCTTCATCGAGTACATGGACGTCGGCGGCGCGACACGCTGGTCGATGGAGCAGGTCGTGAGCCGCGCCGAGATCCTCGAGAGGATCTCGCAGCGCTACGGCGAGCTGCGCCCCCTGCCCGCGGAAGGCAGCGCACCGGCCGAGCGCTTCGCTCTCCCCGACGGGCTGGTCTTCGGCGTCATCGCCTCGACCACGGCCCCGTTCTGCCACAGCTGCGACCGCGCGCGGCTGACGGCGGACGGGCTGTGGCTCACCTGCCTGTACGCGCGCTCGGGCTTGGACCTGCGCTCCCTCCTGCGCGGGGGCGCCTCGCGCGAGGCGATCGTCGAGCGCATCCGCTCGACCTGGACCCGCCGCACCGACCGGGGGGCCGAAGAGCGGCTGGAGGAGTCCGCGCGGTCTCCCTCGGTCACGCCGAGCGCGCTGCGGCGCGATCCGCACCTCGAGATGCACACCCGCGGCGGCTGAGGGCGGACCGGGAGCGGTCCATGCGCATCGAGATCGTGACCCCGGCGCCGCCGCGCTCGCGCAGCGGGAACCGGGTGACGGCGCTGCGCTGGGCCCGGATCCTGCGCTCGCTCGGCCACGACGCCCGCGTCACGAGCTCGTGGAGCAACCGCGCGGCGGATCTCCTGGTCGCGCTGCACGCGCTGAAGAGCGCGGGCTCGATCGAGCGCTTCGCGCGCGAGCACGCCGCGCCGATCCTGGTCGCGCTGACCGGCACGGACCTCTACGGGGGCTTGACGAAGGAGCCCGAGGCGATGGCCTCGCTCGAGCGCGCCGCACGCATCCTCGTCCTCCAGCCGCAAGCGCTGGAGGAGCTGCCGCAGGGGCTGCGCGGGAAGGCGCGCGTCCTCTTCCAATCCGCTGCGCCATGTCCCGGCTCGGACGCTCCGCGGGCGGACGTCTTCGAGGTCTGCGTGCTGGCGAACCTCCGGCCGGTCAAGGATCCGCTGCTCGCCGCGCGGGCGCTGGCGCACCTGCCGCGCAGCTCGCGCGTGCGCGTCGTGCACCTGGGGGCGGCCCTCGATCCCGAGCTGAGCGCCGCGGCGGAGGCCGCCGGGCGAGCCGATCCGCGCTACCGCTGGCTGGGCGAGGTCGCTCACGCGCAAGCGCTGCGGAGGCTGGCGATCTCGCGGCTCTTGCTCGTGACCTCGCGCCTCGAAGGCGGCGCGAACGTCGTGTCCGAGGCGCTCGCGAGCGGCGTGCCCGTGCTCTCCACGCGCATCGGCGGCTCGATCGGCGTCCTGGGCGCGGACTATCCGGGCCTGTTCGACGTCGGCGACGAGCGCGCGCTGGCGGCGCTCCTCGAGCGCGCGGAAACCGACGAGCCGTTCTTGGCCGAGCTGAAGGCGCGCTGCGCCGCGCTCGCCGACCGAGTCCGGCCGGAACGCGAGCGCGAGGCCTGGAGCGCGCTGCTCGAGGATGTGTTCGCAGGGGGGCCCCTCGAGCGTGGTTGAGCCGGGGAACTCGGCCCTCGCGCGCGAGCTGCGCGAGGCGCGGCGGCACACCCTCGGGCTGCTCGAGGGCCTCGACGACGATCAGCTCGCCGTCCCGCGGCTCGCGACCCTGAACCCGTTCCTGTGGGAGGCCGGCCACATTGCCTGGTTCCAGGAGCTGTGGACGCTGCGCCACCTGCACGGTGATCCTCCGCTGCGAAAGGATGGCGATCGACTCTACGACTCCGCGAAGGTCGCGCACGATCTGCGCTGGGACCTGCCGCTGCCCTCGCGCAGCGAGACCCTGAGCACCATGGCCGAGGTCCTCGAGCGGGTGCTCGAGCGCCTCGCCGGAGACGAGCTCACGCGCGAGCAGCGCTACTTCCACCTGCTCGCCCTCTTCCACGAGGACATGCACGCCGAGGCCTGGGTCTGTGCGCTCCAGACGCTCGCCCTGCCGGCTCCGGGATGCGCGCGGGAGGAGCCTCCGGCGGCGGGGCCGCTCGCCGGCGACGTCGAGGTGCCGGGCGGCGCCTTCCGGCTCGG
>DATKBQ010000521.1:0-14510 GCA_035546375.1 Planctomycetota bacterium
GCCGGGCGCTCGAGCAGCCCGGTGTCGACCAGGACCTGGAAGCCGTTGCACACGCCGAGCACGAGCCCGCCGCGGTCGACGAAGGCCTCCAGCGGCCCGCGCAGCGCGTGGCGGAGCTCGAAGCCGAGCACGCGCCCTGCCGCGACGTCGTCGCCGTAGCTGAAGCCCCCCGGGAAGACCAGGATCCCGGCCTCGTCGAGCCGCGCGGGCTCGGCGCACAGGCGGCGCACGTGCAAGAGCTCGGCGCGAGCGCCAGCCGCTTCCAGCGCGACCAGGGTCTCGCCCTCGCAGTTGGTGCCCGCCGTGCGCAGCACCAGGGCGCGGACGCGCGCGTCCCTCATCCCTGGAACCCTCCGCGGTGGGCGCGCCGCAGCTCGGCCGTCGCGAGGTCGATGCACGGCGCACCGTCGAGGCCGAGCACCACGAGCCGCGGATCCTCCTGCACGCGGCCCACGCGCGCGCAGTCGAGGCCCTCGAAGAGGCGCTCGAAGGCCGGCCCTTCGGAGGTCGAGACCTCCACCAGGAAGCGCGTGCAGGACTGCGAGAAGAGCCGCACCGCCTCGGGATCGCAGTCCGGCGCCAGCGCGCTGACGGGGACCCGCGCGAGCTCGACCACGAGCCCCAGCTCCCCGGCGAAGGCCATCTCGGCCGCGGCGACCGCCAGGCCGCCCTCGGAGAGGTCGTGGCAGCTCCGCACGAGCCCGGTCGCGATCGCCGAGGACAAGGCGCGCAGATGCCGCGGCGCGAGCTTGAGGTCGGGGCGCGGGACGCGGCCGCCGTCGAGCCCCGCCAGGGCGAGGTAGTGGGAGCCGCCCAGCTCGGCGTGGGTGAGCCCGACCAGGTACACCGCGTTGCCCGCGCGCTTGAGGTCCATGCTCACCGCGCGCGAGACGTCGGGCACGATCGCCAGCGCCGAGACCAGCAGCGTTGGCGGGATCGAGATCGTCTCGCCGCCGCTCGTGTACTCGTTGTTCAGGCTGTCCTTGCCGGAGATGAAGGGCGTGCCGAAGGCCTTCGCCGTCGCGTAGCACGCGCGCGCCGCCTGCACCAGGTCGCCCAGGGTGCTCGCCCGCTCGCAGTTGCCCCACGAGAAGTTGTCGAGGATCGCCGTGCGCGCGGGATCGCCGCCGACCGCGGTCACGTTGCGCAGCGCCTCGTCGATCGCCGCCGACGCCATCGCCCAGGGATCGAGCAGCCCGTAGCGCGGCGCGGCGCCGCAGGCGATGGCGATCCCGCGCTTGGAATCGGGCAGCGGACGCAGCACCGCAGCGTCGCCCGGCCCGTCGGCGCGCTCGCCGACCAGCGGCTTGAACACGGAGGTGCCCTGCACCTCGTGGTCGTACTGGCGCACGATCCACTCCTTGCTCGCGACGTCGGTCGAGGCGAGGAGCGCGAGCAGCGCGCCCGCCGGATCGGCGCACGGCGGGCAGCCGGGATCCGCGACCTCGCGCCGCACGATCGTCGCGCGGCGCACCGGCCGCGGCGTGCCGCGGTGCAGGAAGTGCATGTCGAGGTCGCACACGACCTCGCCGTGGTCGAGGATCACGAGCCGCCGGTCGTCGCTGAAGCGCCCGATCACCGTCGCCTCGACGTCCTCCGCGGCGAAGACGGCGAGGCACTCCTCGATCTTGTCCGGCGGCACCGCGAGGACCATCCGCTCCTGGGCTTCGCTGATCCAGATCTCCGCCGCCGACAGGCCGGGGTACTTGAGCGGCACGCGCTCGATCTCGACCACGGCGCCGGTCGACTCGCCCATCTCGCCGACCGCCGAGGAGAGCCCGCCCGCGCCGCAGTCGGTCACCGAGCGGTAGAGGCGCCGGTCGCGGGCGCGCAAGAGGCCGTCTTGCACGCGCTTCTCGGTGATCGGGTCGCCGATCTGCACCGCCGAGCTCGAGACCTGCGCCGAGGCCTCGTGCAGCTCGGCCGAGGAGAAGGTCGCTCCGTGGATGCCGTCGCGCCCGGTGCGGCCGCCGACGAGCACGATCGCGTCGCCGGGCCGGACCTCCTTGTGGGCGCAACCCTCCGGCATCAGGCCGACCGTGCCGGCGTAGACCAGCGGGTTGCCGACGTAGCGCGGGTGCTCCCACACCCCGCCGCTGACGGTCGGGATGCCCATCCGGTTGCCGTAGTCGCGCACGCCGGCGACGACGCCGCGCAGGATCCGGCGCGGGTGCATCGAGCCCGCCGGCAGGGCTTCGCTCGCCAGGTCGAGCGGGCCGACGAAGAACGCGTCGAGGTTCGCGATCGGCTTGGCGCCCAGCCCCACGCCGAGGATGTCGCGGACCACGCCGCCGATCCCGGTGCCCGCGCCGCCGTAGGGGTCGATCGCGCTCGGGTGGTTGTGGGTCTCGACCTTGAAGGCGACGTGCCAGCCCTCGTCGAACTCGATGACGCCGGCGTTGTCGGCGAAGACGCTGACGCACCAGGGGCGCGCGAGCTCGACCGTCGCGGCCTTGATCGTCTGCTTCAGCAAATCGTCGATGCGTTCGCCGTCGACGTCGATGATCCCGCCGAACGTCTTGTGCTTGCAGTGCTCGCTCCAGGTCTGCGCCAGGGTCTCGATCTCGCACACGCTTGCGTCGCGGCCGAGGGAGCGGTAGTGCTCGCGGATCGCGCGCATCTCCTCGAGCGAGAGGCTCAGCTCGCCCTCGCGCGAGGTGCGCGCGAGCGCCTCGTCGTCGGCGTCGCGCAACGCAAGCGCGGCGGCGCCGCGCCCGGCGCGCGCCGACGGGCGCTCGAAGTGCAGCGCCTCGTCGTCGACCAGGATCTCCTCGATGACCTCGTTCGCGAAGAGGCGGCCGATCGCGGCGAGCTCGGCCGCGCCGAGCTTGCCCTCCAGCTCCCAGGCCTGGTACGTCGCCGCGCGCACGCCGGCCGGCGCGAGGCCGCTGCGCTCGAGCGTGCGCTCGACGGTCAACGCCACGGGATCCATGACGCCCGGTCGGCGCGCCACCAGCAGGCGGTGCACGCCGCTCGGGCGCGGCGCCGGCGCGCGGCCGGGCGCGACGACGCGCAGCTCGTCCAACACCGGGTCGGCGAAGAGCTCGCGCGCGGCGCGGCGCACGTCCTCGTCGGCCAGCGCGGGCGAGAGCAGGTAACCCCTGCCGAGGCGCGCGGAGCGGACTGGACCCAGGCCCAGCTCGGCCAGGGCCGCAACGGCGTGCGCGCCCTCCGGATCGCCCGCCTCGGGACGGCGGAAGACCTCCACCCGCCAGGCATCGGGCAGGGGCTTCTCGCGTCGGGGCTCGTGCGGCGGGCTCAAGCGGCTCCGGGGCGGGGGCTCGGGGGTTCGGCCCAAGACCTGGGAGTGGGCTTTCATGGATACACTATCGATTGGGGGCCGTGGAGGGCGGGCACCCCGACGAGCCCCCCTGCGAGCTCGGATGCTAGCCGTGAGCCGGGGTGGGTCTCAAGCGCCGCCCGGGCGCCGGCGCGGATTTCTCCCCCGGCCCCGATTTCTCCCCTGACCCCGATTTCTCCTCCGTCGGCGGCGCCGCGCGGTTGCAGCCACGCCGATCGTCTACCACGATCAGGGGAGAGCGCCCGCGAGCGGCGGGCGCGAGACTTGGGCGAGCGATCCGGCCGCAACGACACCACCGCCAGCGGGATGGCCTTCGAGCGGCCGATCCAGGAGCTGGAGTCGCAGCTCTCGGAGCTGGAGTCGCTCTCGCTGCGCACCCGGCTCGACATCTCGAGCGAGGTCGAGGCCCTGCGCACGCGCCTCAAGGCCGAGATCGAGAGCACCTACAAGGACCTGAGCGCCTGGGAGACGGTCAACGTCGCGCGGCACGTCGAGCGGCCGGTGGCCTCCGACTACATCGCGACCCTGCTCGACGACTTCGTCGAGCTGCACGGCGACCGCGCCTTCGGCGACGACCCGGCGATCGTCACCGGCCTCGCCACCATGGGCGGGCGGCGCTTCCTCCTGGTCGCCCACCGCAAGGGGCGCACGACCAAGGAGCGCCTCGCCTGCAACTTCGGCTGCGCGCACCCCGAGGGCTACCGCAAGGCGCTGCGCAAGATGCGCCTGGCCGAGAAGCTCGACCTCCCGATCGTCAGCCTGATCAACACGCCCGGCGCCTACCCCGGCATCGGCGCGGAGGAGCGCGGCCAGGCGACGGCGATCGCCGAGAACATCCTGGCGATGATGTCGCTGCGCGTGCCGATCCTGGTGGTCGTGATCGGCGAGGGCGGCTCGGGCGGAGCCCTCGGGATCGGCGTCGGCGACCGCGTCCTGATGATGGAGTACGCCTACTACTCCGTGATCAGCCCGGAGGGTTGCGCGGCGATCCTGTGGAAGGACGGCGAGCGCACGCCGGACGCGGCGGCCTCGCTGCGGCTGACCTCGCGCGATCTCATGGAGCTGGGCCTGATCGACGGCGTGATCCCCGAGCCGCCCGGCGGCGCCCACCGCGCCCCGACCCTGGCCATGGACGAGGTCAAGAAGACCATCCTGCGCGAGCTCGCCCTGTTCGAGGACGGAGACCCCGCCGAGCGCGTCGCCCGCCGCAGGCAGAAGTTCCGCCGGCTCGGCGTCCTCCCGGGGCGCTTCCCCGAGCTGGCCCATCCGGGCCCGGCTCTGACCGCCAACGCCGGCTTCGAAGGTCCGTAGGTCTTCCCGGCCGCCACCTCTCAGCCCTCCGCCGCCGCCTCCCGGGTGGTAGGCGGAGGGCTCGTCGCCCTACAAGAGCCCGATGGACCCCTACAGTCCCGCGGAGCCCGAGCCGCCCGATCCGCCGGCCGCCGAGACGCCGGAGGACGGACGCCCTTCGGGCGACGACTCCGACCACCACCTGATCCGCGCCGCCCAAGGGGGCGACGAGCGGGCCTTCGAGGCGCTGGTCCGCCGCCACCAGCAGCGCGCCGTGCGCATCGCGCGCAACCTGGTGGGCAGCGAGGAGGATGCTCGCGACCTGGCCCAGGAGGCCTTCCTGCGCGTCTTCCGCAGCCTCGAGCGCTTCGACTTCCAGCACGCCTTCGCGACCTGGCTGCACCGGATCGTCACCAACCTGGCGATCGACCACCTGCGCCGCCGGCGCTTGGCGTTCAGCACGACCACGGAGGATGGGGGCCCGGACGTGGAGCTCCCCGACCCGGACGCTCCCGCTCCCTCGCGGCGCCTGGAGGCCGTCGAGACCGCGCGGCGCGTGCGCGAGACGATCGCCAGCCTGGCGCCGCACTTCCAGGCGGTGCTCGTCCTGCGCGAGCTCGAGAACCTGCCCTGCACCGAGATCGCGCGCATCGTCGGCGCGACCCACGTGACGGTGCGCTGGCGGCTGCACCGGGGCCGCAAGCTCTTCCAGGAGGAGTGGGAGCGCCGCGAGCGCCTGGAGGCGGGTGCCAACAGCGGGGCGGCGCGCCCCGTACAGCCCGTGCGGAAGGCCGGCGAGGCCGAATGAAGCACCCGAACGACCCGCTCTGCACCCAGGTCGAGAACCTGATCCCGCTGTACGTGGGGGAGGGCGACCTGGGCCCGCAGCAGTCGGCCCTGGTGCGCGAGCACCTGGCGAGCTGCGCGGGCTGCGCCGAGTCCGCCGAGGCCGCCGTGCGCGCCCGCAGCGCGCTGGTCGCGCTGCGCGACTGGTCGGCGTCGCACGAGCTGGATCTGTGGAAACCGATCCGGGCCGCGCTGGCCAGCGAGGGCCGCCTCGGCAGGCAATCCGCTCCCGTGCGATCGACCGCGTCCAAGGCCACATGGCGGCGCACCGCGGCGCTGGCGCGCTGGCTGCCCGCCGCGGCGGCGGCCGCCGCGCTCTTCGCCTTCGCGCTCGTGATGGGCGATCGCCAGGAGGGCGCGGCTCCGATTCCCGCAGCGCCGATCCCGGCGCCCCGGGTTGCGAGCGGCGATGGCGGCGAAGCGCCGGCGTCCCCGTTCGCCGGCGGCCTGCGGCGCGCGTTCCCGTGGGAGGAGCGGCTGCGCGACAGCGCGCAACCCTTCCCCGCGGGCTTCGCGCCGGAGGCGGTGCACGGAGTTCCGCTGCGAGCCACGCCTGCCGCAACGCCGGTCGGCTGGTCGTTGGCGGGACAGCGGTAGCGGCCGGGCTTTCCGCTGGAATTCGATTCGCACAGGAGGACGACGATGAGGAAGTGGATCTTCGCCGCCGCGCTGCCGGTGGCGATCGCCGGAGTCACGCTGGGAACCCTGTGGGCGCAGGGCCGCACGAGCGGTACCGCTTCGGCAAGGCCAAGCGAGATGCGGAGCGACGGCCTCGACTCCCAGGGGCTCGAGGCTTGGCGGCGCGACCTGCAGCAGCCCGACCTCGCCGAGCGCGAGCGGGCCTTCGAGCGCGCCGTGCGCGCCGCGCGCCGGGGCGGCGAGCTGCAAGACGCGCTGCGACGCTGGGCCGACGAGGGCGGCGAGCTGGCCTGGACCAGCCGGCTCGCACTGCGCGAGCTGGAACGAGCGGCGCCCTTCGACTTCGATCCGTGGAGGCCCGGAATGGGTCCCGACCTGGACGCTTGGCCCGACTTGGATGCTTGGATGGAACGCTTCTGGGGCCGCCGCGATCCGCACGAGCGCTTCGCGCGGCCCCGCATCGGCGGCCTGCAGCCGCCGGCGGCGCCGGCGCCGGGCATGCGGCGCGAGCTCGACCAGTTCAGCTTGAAGGTCACGCCGGACGGGGTCGAAGCGACCGTCACGCGCGAGGTGGACGGCGAGCAGGTGACGGAGACGTACGAAGCGGCTTCCGTGGAGGAGCTCTTGCAGGCGCACCCCGAGCTGGCGGACCGGATCTCGGTCGGTCCGCTCGGCGGGATGGACTTCCACCTCTCGCCCGGCGGACCGCTGGACGTGCCCTGGCCGGGCCTCGAGCGCCGGCAAGGCTGGCGCAACCCGTTCGAGATGCCCCGCTGGGAGGGTCCCGGCGAGGTGCGCACCGACGTGCTCGGCGTCGCCGTGCGCCCGCCGACCGATCAGGAGTCCGCCGAGCGCGGCGTCGAGCCCGGCACCGGCCTCTACGTCGAGCGCGTCGAGCGCCGGACGATGGCCGAGCGCATGGGCCTGCGCCCGGGCGACCTCCTGCTCGAGATCAACGGCCGCGAGATCGCGAGCCGCGCCGACGTCGCCGCCGCGCTCGCCGAGCGCGCGCCGCGGGGCGAGGTGCGCGTCGAGCTGGTGGAGCCCGGCGGCGAGCATCGCACGCGCACATGGCGACCGGGGCTCGAGCCGCTGCGGCAGTTGTAGACCTCCGGCAGATCCGAAGCCTGCGCAGCGCGCGCCTCGCCCGCACCCGCGGACGGGGCGCGCCCTGCGAGCGCTCCCCTGCTCACGCCTCCGGCGATGGCGTATCCCGCTCCGACTCCTGTTCCGGCGCGCGCGTGACTCCCTCCGGCGTGATCACCCATCCGGGCTCGACGGTGAAGACCCCGTGCGAGTAGAGGTGCTCGTCGAGGTCGTTGCTCGCCTGCGCCTGGCGCAGCCAGAGGTCCCACCAGGCGAGCAGCTCCTCCCAGCTCAGGTTGACGAGGTCGAGGTCCTCTTCGCTCAGGACCTGATCGCTCACGTGCGGAGCCCTTCGGGCAGGATACCCTCGGCGCGCTCGACGATCCGCTCGTGCGCTTCGCGGAGGGAGAGACCCGAGATCTCGCTCGCGACCTCGGGCCAGAGCCCCGCCCAGTCCGCCGATGCCGCTCGATAGTCCGCGAGGCGGCGTTCAAAGGCTTCGATCAGGTCGAGCATCTCGAGCTGCAGGGCCTCGGCGAGCTCGCGGCGCCCGGCACCCATGCGAGCGAGCAGCGGCCGCTGGCGGACGAGCTCCGCGGCGAGATCCGGGTAGCGTTGGCCGAGCTCGATCAGGTCGTCCGCGCTGCGCGAGTAGAGCAGGCGCTCGCGAGGATCGGCCATCCGTCGCGCGAGCTCCCCGATGAACGGGTAGTCCTTCTGGCGCGCGGTCTTCTTCATCTCGGCCAGGACGCGCGCGTCCGTGAAGGGCGGGTCGCGACCCTCCTGCTCGGCCCACATGCGCCGGAGCTCGTCCGCGCCGACGCGCGGCGGTCGCGTGAAGAAGTCCGTGCGCACGCGCACCGAGTCGCGGCGGAACTCGAGGTGCGCGCTCCAGCCGCCGGCCATCCAACGCACGTCGAGCGGCGCCCCGAAGCGGTATCTCGCGCCGCGGCGGTCGAGGACGCCGAGGACGTGGTCGAGCGCCTCGGGATCCTCGCGCAGGATCCAGTCGCCGTCCTTGCTCGCGATCGCCAGACGGTGGAGCACGGCGGCCTGGCCGCTCGAGATCACCGCGCGCAGCCGGCCGGCGTTGAACTCGCTCGTCAGCTCGAGGTAGAGGGTCACGCCGCGGGGGAAGCTAGCGACCGGCGAGGCGCGCGGCCATGGGCGGCCGAGTGGGGCTCGTGGTGGAGCGGCCGGGACGCTACTTGTCCACCGCCTCGAGGTCCTCCAGGTCCACGTGCCAGATCTCCGGGTCGATCTCGCGCGCGAGCTTGCTCAAGCGCTTGGCCTCGTCCTTCTTGCCCTTGGCCCGCGCGGCGCGCGCCATGCCCCAGTAGAACTCGCCGATCAAGGGGTCCATCTCGATCGCCTGCTTCCACAGGCCGAGCGCCCGCTCGTGCTCGCCCTCGCGATGGAGCAGCTCGGCGAAGCGGTGGTAGGTCATCGGGTTCTTGGCGCCGAGCGCGAGCGCCTCCTCGAACAGGCGCTTGGCCTTGATCGGCCGCGGCGGGTACATGCTCGCCGCCTTGTAGGCCGCTTCCTCGTACCCGCGCGCCGATACCAGGGGGAGCTCCTTCACGTAGGCGTGCCACTCCTTCTGGAGCGCTCCCAGGGCCTCCTTGTCCTTGAGGCCGAGGGCCTCCATGAAAGGCCCGAGCACGTCCTTCTGCTCGATGGTGCGCAGGTTGTCGCGGCCCATCTCCACCTTGCGGAT
Organism: Planctomycetota bacterium; assembly: GCA_035546375.1. Taxonomy (GTDB): domain Bacteria; phylum Planctomycetota; class UBA1135; order UBA1135; genus DATKBQ01. The sequence continues at coordinate 8,880 of DATKBQ010000521.1, forward strand.
GCCCTTGGCCACGGGCAGCGAGGTGAAGAACTTCTGGAACTTCGCGTCGTAGCGCTTCTCGCTCATCAGGAAGTGCACGAGCGACCAGCCCCAGGTGTAGTGCTCGTACATCTCGGTGGTGATCAGCTTCTCGAGGTCCATCCACTCGCCGCGCTGGAAGTCGGTCTGGACCTCGGTCAGCCGGCCCTCCAGGATCAGGCCGGTGGTCAGCTTCTTGGTCTTGGGGTCGAAGTGGCTCGCGCCGTAGTACTCGGCCAGCGACTCGCCCGGGAAGTGAGGGTAGGAGAAGTCGACGTCGATCAGCTTCTGCAAGTAGTGGTTCGTCTCGTGGAACATCACCTCCTCGGTGAACTCCGGATCGAGGCGGTCGTAGAAGAAGTTCAGCTCCATCGGCTTGACGAAGCGGAAGTAGCCCAGCACGCCTTGGCCCGCGCCGCCCACTTGGAGGAAGGTGTCGTAGTCGTGGTACAGGCACACCTTGAGCGCGCCCAGATCCTTGGGCGGCTTGATGCGCCAGTCCCTGCAGAAGGCCGCGAAGTAGGCCTCCATCAGGTCGCGCAGGACCTCGAAGGCGTCCCTGGGCAGCGTGTGCTCGAAGGCGAAGTGCTTGGTGCTCTCGGTGTAGCGGTTGCGCCATAGCCGGTGGGACGCGAGCTCGTCGAGCTCGGCCTTGCGCTCGGCTACCCGCTTGGCGATCAAGTCGTCGCGGCGGCGCGGGGTGACCCACTTGCCCTCGAAGCGCACCAGCCCCTTCTCGGCCTGGGCGATCTCCTCCGGCGTCGTGGGCGCGAGCGGCGGCTCGCCCTCGATGACGTAGTCCTCGATCAAGGCGGCCGGCACGCGCACGTCGCCGTTCTCGAAGTGGACGACCACGTTCCCGCCCTCCGCGCGCGAGAGCTTGCGGCCCTCGACGACGCGCCCGTCCTTCAGGCACAGGAGATCGGCGGCGCCCGGAGCGGCGAGCGCCGCGACGAGCACGACCAGCCGTGCGCTGCGCAGGATCCCCCCCACCTCAGTCGACGCTCTTGAAGTAGGCCTTCTCCAGCTCGTCCCAATCGGCATCGGACCAGCCGCGGAAGGTGCGCTCGAAGGCCTGGTCGACCAGCTCCCGCTCGCGCTGCTTCCAGGACTGGCTCTTGGCCTTGAAGTAGGCCTCCTCCTCCTCCTCGGTCTTCGGCTTCGCCTCCTTCTCGCCCTTCTTGGCGTCCTCCGCGGCCTGGATCTCGGTGATCCGCGCGCGCAGGTGCTTGATGTAGTCGCGCACCAGGTCCTTCGAGCGCGGGCCGCGCGCGCCGGGGCCCGCCAGCAGGTAGCGCACGAAGGCGCCGGATTCCTTGTTCCGCCCCCAGAAGGTCTCGCCGGAGCCGCTGGCGAAGTCCTCCTGCACGAGTCGCAGGAGCTCGCGCGGGCGCACCGCCTTGCCCTCGCGGATCCGCTCGCGCATCCCGTCGCGCTCCCAGTCGTCGGGCTTGAACTCGAGCTTGCCGTTGCGCGAGGTGCGCGAGGTGCCGAGCACCTGGTAGAGCCCGTACTCGAGCCAGCTCGGCATCGCGTACCAGAGGTCGCGGTCGCGCTCCTGGAACCAGAGCATGACGACCTGGCGGTTGACCCACTCGACGGCGTAGCCGACGAAGCCGCTGTTGTCGTTGTGGGAGACGATCTCCGCCGGCGAGGATCCGACGAAGTACCAGCCTTCGCTGCCCTTGTAGTAGGCGGACATCTCGTCGCGGTTCGCGCAGATGCGCAGGACCGGCGAGCGCACGTACTCGTCCGGGCCGACGAAGGCGAAGGCCGTCTCCAGCCACTCCCAGAGCGCGTCCGCCTGCCCGGCCACGCGCCGCGCGTACTTCTCGTCGGTGTGGTTGAGCACCAGGAAGTGCTTGCTCTCGAAGGCCGACCACCCCTCGGGCATCGTCTCGCGGGCGCGCGCGTGCGCGGCCTTCTCCAGCGACACGCGCCGGGCCTTGCGCTGCTCGGGCGTGAGCTTGCGCTGGTCCTCGATCAGGATACGGGGGCCGCCCAGGGTGTCGCCGGTCGGCAGCCCGCCGCTCGTGCGCGGGATGAGCTGGAACGAGCGCAGCGTCGCGAGCAGGGTCCGCTCCAGCTTGTCGTAGGCGTTCTCGAGCACCTCGAAGTGCACGGCGAAGTCGACCTCGGGGGTGTGGAAGACCCAGGCCACGATGCGCTTGGGGCCGGTGCGGGTCAGCTTCTCGACCTTGATCTCGTAGCAGGTGACCTCGACGTCGTTCAGCTTCTCCTTGCGCTCGTCCGAGACGTAGTAGCCGCCTTCGCTGTGGGTGCGCTTGAGGTAGTCGAGGTAGTCCTTGTAGGGGTTCTTGAGGACGATCACGGTGTGGTCGCCCTCGGCGTCCTTCTTGTGGTCGACCTCGGCTTTCTTGCGCACCACCTCGTCGACGAAGGCGATCACGAGCATCTCGGGCTTGTGCTGGTAGGTGTATCCGCCCTTCTCGGTGTAGAAGTTGGGCCGGTCGGCGAGATACTTGAGCACCTGCCAGCGCTCGTCGATCCTGAGCGGCACCGGCGTCCAGTCGCGCGGCGGCTTGAGCTTGAAGCCGAAGTCGGTGTCCTGGTGCCAGCCGGAGCCCTGGGCGAGGGGGTGCGCGGGTGCGGCGGGGGGCGCAGCGGGGGGGGCCGGCAGGAAGAGGGCGAGCGGGCCGCAAAGGGCGAGCGGCAGGGCGGCAATGGGGATGGCCATGCTATTTCTCCCGCAGGCAGGAGGGCGGCGGGCGGGGCGAGAGGTGGCGGGGTAGCAGGGATTCTAACGGGTGGGGGAGGGTTGTCGGAGGGGAATGGGGGCGCGAGGCGAAGTTCGGGAAGATGGGGTGGAGCCGTGGGGCGAGGCTCGGGCGGACGGGATGGAGCTGCGGGGCGAGGTTCGACGAGGACGAGGACGCGCGGCGCCTTGCGGCGCCGCTGCGGCACAGGCACGCTACGCGTGCGTGCCGCAGGGCACGGGCAGGCTACGCCTGCGTGCCGCATGACCCGCGACGAAGCCTGGGAGCTCCTGTGCGAGTGGACTCGGACCGACGCGCTGCGCAAGCACGCGCGGGCGGTCGAGGTGGTGATGCGCGCCGCGGCTCACCGCTACGGGGCCGGCGCGGCGGACGAGGAGCGTTGGGCCCTCGCAGGGATCCTGCACGACGCCGATTACGAGGCCTGGCCCGAGGAGCACCCCCGGCGCATCGTCGCGAAGCTCCGCGAGCAAGGCGAGGACGAGGTCGCGCACGCGATCTCGGCCCACTACACCGGCTGGGGCGTGCCCCACGAGAGCGCGCTCGACCGCGCGCTCCTCGCCTGCGACGAGCTGACCGGCTTCGTCGGCGCTTGCGCCTTGGTGCGGCCCGACGGGATCGCCTCGCTCGAGCCGCGCAGCGTCCTCAAGAAGCTGAAGGACAAGGGTTTCGCCGCGAAGGTGGAGCGCGGCGAGGTCACCGCCGGGGCCGAGCTCCTCGGCGTGCCGCTCGCCGAGCACGTGGCCTTCGTCATCGCCGCCCTGCGCCCGCACGCGGCGGAGCTGGGGCTCTAAGGCCGGGCGGCGCGCGACGTCGAGGCCGGCTGACCCCGGCCCTCGCGGCACGCGAGCGAAGCGAGCACGTGCCGCAGCCGCGCCAGCAGGCGCGGCGCGTGCATCGGTTTCCGGGGTGGCTTGCCTTGGCGGTTGACGTCCACCGGCCGGCGATGCTCTCCGGGCTGGGGTAGAACGCCGCTGGACTCCGGATCTGCCGAGCGCCTCCCCGGCCGATTCGTCCGGACAGGGGATCCGGGCCCGGGGCGACGGCGGCGCCGCTCGCGCGGCTCACTCGACGCGGATCTCGAAGCGCCCGAGCAGCCGGCGGGTGTTCGCGGCCTCCACCGCGGCGGGCTTCGCCAAGCACGGGATCGAAAGCTCGTTCGTTCCCGGCGCGATCTCCACGCGCTTGCGCCGGGGCTCGCCGTCCTCGGTCCAGGCGATCTCCAGCGGCAGGTGGAACCCGCCGCCATCGGTGCCCTTGACCTCCAGCGCCACCTCGATCGAGTCCGCGCCCGCGCGCAGCGCGCCGGTGACCACGGGGTAGCCGCTGCCGTAGACCCACTCCTCGAAGAAGGTCTTCCACGGCCGGCCGGTCTCGCGCTCGAGCACGGCGCGGAAGTCCTCGGTGGTGGCGTTGCCGAAGCGGTGCGCGAGGTTGAACGAGCGCAGGCTGCGCCACCAGGCCTCGTCCTCGTCGACGAAGGTGCGCAGCGTGTTCAAGACCCAGGCGCCCTTCGAGTACAGGATGCCGCTGTAGGCGGCGCGCGAGGTCAACCCCTTGCCGCGGTAGAGCCGGCCGCGGCGCGGGACCGCCCGGCGCAGGTCCTGGAAGTAGGCCTCCGCCCGCTCGCGGCCCTGGGTGGCCTCGACGAACACGCCTTCGGCGTAGGTGGCGAAGCCCTCGTGCAGCCAGAAGTCGCCCCAGTCCGCGGCCGAGACGGCGTTGCCCCACCACTCGTGGGCGACCTCGTGGACCAGGATGTAGTCGAAGTAGCGGTTGCGCGCGGCGTAGCGGTCGGGCGCGCCGGTGGCGCGGCACCAGGCCGGGAAGGTCGAGCCGTAGGCGATCGCGGTCGAGTGCTCCATGCCCCAGAACGAGGTCTCGACCAGGCCGAACTTCGAGGCCGGGAAGGGGAACGGGCCGAAGGCCTCCCCGTAGACCTCGAGCAGGCGCGGCACCTCGGCGAACTGGATCCTGGCGCGCTCCTCGTGCTCGGGCAGGACGTAGTAGATGAAGGGCACGGGCCCCTCGATCCCCTCCAGCTCGAGCTCGCTCTCGATCACCACGTACGGTGCGACGGCGATCGCGACGGCGTAGGTCTCGCAGGGATAGTCGTGGCGCCAGTGGAACGTCTCCCAGCCGGACCCGGCGGCCGAGCGGGCGGTGAGCCGCCCGTTCGCGACCCCGTACAGCCCGGCGGGGACGGTCAGGTTGACGAACAGGCGCTCGTGCTTGTCCTCGGGATGGAAGAACGAGGCCTTGCACGGCCACCACGAGTGCGCGCCCTGCCCCTGGCACGAGGTGCTCACCCACGGCGCGCCGCTGGGCGTCTTCTCCCAGTGGAAGCCCTCGAAGCTGTCCGCGGCCTTCGGCTTGCCCGAGTAGGCGACGGCCACGGCGAAGGAGCCGCCGCGCGCCAAGGCCTGCGGGAGGACGCAGACCAGGCGGTCCGAGTCGTGGCGGAACTCGAGCGCGCGCCCGCGCAGGCTGCCGCCCTGCTCGAGCGCTCCGGCGAGCAGCTCCACCGACTGGACCGTCCACTGGGACATGAGATCGAGGTGCACCTCGCCCAAGGCGGCCTCGACGACGCGCCCCTCGATGCCGGCGACGCCGGAGAGCCGCCGCTCGGCCGGGTCGACGCGCAGGTCGAGCCGGTAGGCCTGGACGTCGTAGTGCGCGCGCGGGTCCTGCGCGGGCGCGCCGGCGGGCGCCTGGAGGAGCAGCGCGGCGACGAGCGCGCAGGGAAAGGGCATCTGTAGAGCGGACCCGCCGCGCAAGGGCGGGGGGGCGGAAGGATAGCACGGCCCGTTTGCGCGCTGGGCCAGGCAGCGGCAGCGTCCATCGGAGCGCGGCGTGCGGCTCTCCGCGAGGCTCGGTC
>DATKBQ010000522.1:0-3823 GCA_035546375.1 Planctomycetota bacterium
TCGAGCAGTACCTTCGCTTCGGTGGCTACCCGGGAGCCGCTCCCCTGATCTTCGATCCCGAGCGTTGGGCACGCTACATCCGCGACTCGTTGATCGAGACCACGATCTCCCGCGACGTACTCCTGCTCACGCGCGTCAACAAGCCGGCGCTCCTGCGCCAGCTCTTCGAGCTGGCTTGTCGCTACTCGGGCCAGATCGTGTCGTACACGAAGCTGTTGGGGCAGCTCCAGGATGCAGGCAACACGACGACGCTTGCCCACTACCTCGACCTGCTTTCCGGAGCCGGCATGGTCACCGGCCTCCAGAAGTTCTCCGGCAGCCCTACGCGCCAGCGCGGCTCCAGCCCGAAGCTGCAGGTCCTGAACACCGCCCTCGTGACGGCCCAATCCGGCCTGGATATCGACCCGTCCCAGTCCATCTCCGACCGCCGCGGCCGCCTGATCGAGTCCGCCGTCGGCGCCCACCTCGCGAACGCCGCCGCCGCCGGGATCTGTGAGCTGACCTACTGGCGCGAAGGCAATCGCGAGGTCGACTTCGTGGTGCGCGCGGGGAGCAGCGTCACCGCCATCGAGGTCAAGAGCGGGATCCTTCGCCATACCCTTCCCGGCATCGCGGCCTTCGCCGAATCCTTCAGCCCGCGACGAACGCTCCTCGTGGGCGGCGACGGCATCCCGCTCGAGGAGTTCCTGAGCCGACCCGTCGAGCGTTGGATAGGACTCGAGCCAGAGTGAGCGTCGCCGCGCCGCGACGTAGGCGCGCGACGCGGGCCCGCGGTCCTTCACGGCCTCCGGCGGTTGACTTTCCAGCGCCTTCCTTATTAGATCTCTCGCCCCGCTGCCGGCCGTTCCACACCCTCCGCACCCCCTCCGTCCATGTCCAGGCCCGAATCGATCGTGATCCTGGCCGCCGGCCAAGGGATGCGCATGAAGGCCGGCTTCCCCAAGGTCCTGGCCCCCCTGTGCGGCCGGGCGATGCTCGATTGGGTGCTCGACCGGGCGCTGGAGCTCGAGCCGCGGCGCGTGCTGTTGGTAGTCGGGCACGGCGCCGACGACGTGCGCCGCTCGGTCGCGGAGCGCGACCGGCGCATCGGCTTCGTGCTCCAGGAGCCGCAATTGGGAACCGGCGACGCGCTGCGGCGCTGCCTGGGCGAGCTGGAAGGCTCCACCGGCTCGGTGGTGGTGCTCAGCGGCGACATGCCGCTCTTGAGCGCCGCCAGCCTCGAGCGGCTTTGCGCGGCCCAAGCGGAGACGGGCGGCGCGGCGCTCCTGAGCGCTCGCCCGGCCGATGCGCGCAGCTTCGGCCGCGTCGTGCGCGACGCCTCCGGAGCGCTCCAGCGCATCGTGGAGGAGCGCGACGCCCCGCCCGAGGTCCGCGCGCTGCGCGAGGTCAACCTCGGGGTCTACGCCTTCGCCGCCCTGGACCTGGCGCGCGAGCTGCCGAGGCTCGGCCGCGACAACGCCCAGCGCGAGTACTACCTGACCGACGTCGTCGCCGCGCTGGTCGCGGCGGGCCGGCCGGTGGCGGCGGTGGTGCTCGAGGACGAGCGCGAGGCGATCGGCGTGAACACCCTGGCGCAGCTCGCCGAGGCCCGCGCCGCGCTCCAGGCACGCATCCTGGAGGCGCACATGGCCGCGGGCGTCTGGGTCGAGGACCCCGCGACCACCTACATCGACCACGGCGTCTCGATCGGCTCCGGCACGCGCATCCTGCCTTGCACGGTCATCCGCTCCGGCGTCGAGATCGGCACCGGCTGCGAGGTCGGCCCGTTCACGCACCTGCGCGCGGGGACGGTGCTCGAGGACGGCGCCGAGATGGGCAACTTCACCGAGGCCAAGGCCTCGCGGCTGGGACGGCGCTCGAAGGCCAAGCACCTGGCCTACCTGGGCGACGCGACGATCGGCGAGCGCGCGAACATCGGCGCCGGGACCGTCTTCGCGAACTACGACGGCAAGGAGAAGCACGCGACGAAGGTCGGCGATCGGAGCTTCATCGGCAGCGGCACGATCCTGGTCGCTCCGGCGAGCGTGGGCGAGGGCGCGGTGACCGGCGCCGGCGCCGTGGTGACACGCGGCTCCCATGTGCCGCCGGGCGAGACCTGGGTCGGCGTTCCGGCGCGACCGATCCGGCGCCGCGGGGCCCCAGAAGCCGACGGCGGGAGCCCGCACCGAAGCTGAGGTCCGCCCATGCCCTTCGACAACGGCCGCATCGTCCTGATCTCGGGCACCGCGCACCCCGAGCTCTCCCAGGCCATCTCCGGCGAGCTCGACCTGCCGCTGGCGAACGCGCACGTGGGGCGCTTCCCCGACGGCGAGATCGACATCAAGGTCTACGACGACATTCGCGGCAGCGACGTCTTCGTGATCCAGCCGACCTGTCCGCCGGTCAACGAGAACTGGGTCGAGCTCCTGCTGCTCCTCGACTGCCTGCGCCGCGCGAGCGCGGGGCGGATCACGGCGGTCATGCCCTACTACGGCTACGCGCGCAAGGACCGCAAGGACGAGGGGCGGGTGCCGATCAGCGCCAAGGTGGTCGCGAACACGCTGGTGGGCGCGGGCGCCGACCGCCTGCTGACGGTCGACATGCACGCGGCGCAGATCCAGGGCTTCTACGACATCCCGGTCGACCACCTCTACGCCAAGCCGGTGCTCATGGAGGCCGTGCAGGCGCTGGCGATCGAGCAGCCGGTGGTCGTCACGCCGGACGTCGGCGGGATCAAGATGGCGCGCGCCTGGGCCAAGGCCCTGGCCGCGGACCTCGCGATCGTCGACAAGCGCCGCATCTCGGGCTCGGAGATCGCCATCGAGCACGTGATCGGCGAGGTCGGGGGCCGGAACGTGATCATCGTCGACGACATGATCTCGACTGGCGGCTCGATCAGCGAGGCGGCGCGCATCGTGCGCGGCGAGGGAGCGCGCAAGATCGTGATCGCGGTCTCGCACGCGGTCTTCTGCGGGCCGGCGGTCGAGCGCCTGGAGGCCTGCCCGGCGGACAAGCTGCTCGCCACCGACACGATCCCGCGCCGCGGGCGCTCGCCGCGCCAGCTCGAGGTCGTGTCCATCGCGCCGCTCTTGGCGCGAGCCATCCAAAACATCCACAGCTGCGAGTCCGTGAGCTCGCTGTTCGACGAGGTACCCTAAGCGCTCGCGTCCGCGCGAGCGCGATCCATCGGTGGGAACCGCGGAGACCCCGGACGGAGACGCAACCCCATGAGCACCCGACTGAACGCCGAGCGCCGCGAGCGCACCGGAACGCGACATTCGCGCAGCTTGCGCGAGGAGGGCCGGATCCCGGCCGTTCTCCAAGGCGGCGGCAAGCCGAACCTGGAGGTCTCGATCCCCGAGGAGGAGTTCCTCACGACGCGGCGCCGCCACGAGCACCTCTACGACCTCGAGCTGGACGGCGAGAGCGAGACGGCGCTGGTGAACCAGCTCGCCTGGGACGTCTTCGGCGAGCGGATCCTGCACGTCGAGTTCCGCCGCGTGGACCGCACGCGCAAGACCGACGTCGAGGTCGAGCTCGAGTTCGTCGGCCACCCCAAGGGGGTGCTCAACCACATGATCACCCACGTCGCCGTGCATGCCTTGCCGACGGAGATCCCGGACGCGCTCGAGGTGAGCGTAGCCGACCTGCAGCCCGGAACGACGATCATGGCCGGCGAGATCAAGCTGCCCAAGAACGTGGAGCTGGCGATCCCGCCGGAGACTCCGGTGGCGAGGATCTCCGCCCACAAGGTCGAGGTCGAGGCTGCCCCCGCCGCGCCGGAGACCGCAGCGGCCCCCAGCGCCGCCGCGCCGGCCGAGGCACCCCCGAAGGCGGGCGCCTA
>DATKBQ010000523.1:0-7243 GCA_035546375.1 Planctomycetota bacterium
GGTCAGGTCCCAGCCGAGCCAGTTCCACTGGCAGTTCACGACCATGGGGACGATCTGCGAGTTGACCAGCGTGGCTCCCGAGAAGAAGGAGACCGTGATGTCGGGGCCGCCGCTGTGGTTCATGCCGAAGTAGCCGCCGAATCGGTCGACCGGTCCCGCGGTGAAGGTGTACTCGGTGCCGCCGCCGCTGGTCGCGCCGCCGCTGCCGTACAGGCGCGTGCCCGAGTGCGGGCTGATCTGGCACTGGAAGGACCATCCGCCGGTGATGTGCGCGCCGGTGCCGGTCGGCGTGCACAGGGTGGCGGCGCCTCCGAAGACGCCGCCGCCGATGCACATGGTGAACATGCCGGTGGGCTGGGTCTCGAAGCCTTCCGAGAGCGCGCCGGTGAAGGGGCCGATCGAGGTCTGCGCGAAGGCGCCCGCGGCGAGGAGGAGCGCGCTGGCCGCGGTGAGCGCGAAGTGGCGATTCAGCATGATGGGACTCCTGATGGGAGGGGGGGGGGATCGTGGGCCGCCGGCAACCGGTTCGGCGCCGGACCAGGGTGCTCGATTGTAGCCAGGGCTCGCGGGCCGGGTGGCCGTTTCGAGCCCGGCGCACGCCGGCCATCGGACGGCCGCGGGCTCACGCGGAGGCGCGGAGAGGCGCACCGGCGCTCGTACCACCCGCGGTTTGATTCAGGGGACATTCGGCGGGCGGAGATTGCCCCGGCGGTTGGCAGCTCCAATCGCACGCATGCAAGCACCAGCCCGGAGCGGCGGCCGCTACAGGCAATCCAGCTCGGGCCCGAGCATCTCGTCGATCGTCTGGCGCCGGCGCACGAGGCGTGCGTGGCCGCCCTCGACCAGGACCTCGGCGGCGAGCGGCTGCGAGTTGTAGTTGCTCGCCATGCTGGCGCCGTAGGCGCCTGCGTCGTGGATGCAGACGAGGTCGCCGAGGCGCGGCTCGGGCAGCGGGCGCGGCTCGAGCAGGCCGCCGGGGGCTTGGGTGAAGACGTCGGCGCTCTCGCACAAGGGGCCGGCGACGGCGCGGGGCGAGCGCGGCTCGCCGTCGCGGCCGAGGATCGAGATCGCGTGCCAAGAGCCGTAGAAGGCGGGGCGGATCAGGTTGTGGAAGCCGGCGTCGACGAGGACGTACTCGATCGAGCCGCTGCGCTTGGTGGCGCGCACCTCGGCGAGCAGGAGGCCGGCCTCGGCGACCAGGTAGCGGCCGGGCTCGACCTCGAGCTGGATGGCGCGGCCCAACGTGCGCTCGATCCCTTCGCGGGCGCGGCTCCACACGCGGCAGAAGCCGTCGACGTCGAACGGGCGCTCGTCGGGGCGGTAGGGGACGGGCAGGCCTCCGCCGGCGGAGATCGTGCGCAGGGGATCGCCCACCAGCGGCGCGAGGCGCTCGAGCTCGGCGGCGACGCGCGCGAGGTGCTCGAGGTCCGAGCCCGAGCCGATGTGCACGTGCAGGCCCGCGACTTTGAGGCCCAGCGCGCGCGCCCGCTCGAGCGCGCGCGAAAGATCGGCGTGCCAGATGCCGTGCTTGGAGCGCTCGCCGCCGGTCGCGACGCGCGCGTCGTGGCCGTGGCCGAAGCCCGGGTTGACGCGCAGGAGCACCTCGCCGCCCGGGACGGCCTCGGCGTAGGGCTCGAGCATGTCCGCGGAGCCGAGCACGGCCGCGAGCGCGTGCCGGGCGACGCGCTCGAGGGCGGGCCGGTCGAAGAGGTCGGCGCAGAAGAGGATCTCGCCGGGCTCGAAGCCGGCGGCGAGCGCGCGGTCGACCTCGCCGGCGGAGACGGCGTCGACGCTCGCGCCGGCTTCGCGCAGGAGGCGCAGGAGCGCGAGGTTCGGGTTCGCCTTCTGGGCGTAGCGCACGCGATCGAAGGGTGGACGCTGTAGGGCGTGCAGGCGCTCGAGGATCGTTCGGGCGTCGTAGACGTAGAGCGGCGTCCCGTGGCGCGCGGCCAGCTCGGCGAGCAGAGCGTCGTCGAGCGCGGCGGGCTTCACGGGGCGCGCACCTTCGCCAGCGCGCGCTCGAGCGCGTCGCACAGCCGTTCGACTTGGTCCTCGGTGTGCGCCGCGCTGACGGCGAGGCGGAACCAGGGGCCGCTGTCGCGCGCGGGGCCGCCGGGGTAGTCGACGAGGGGAACCAGGAGGCCTTGGCTCCGGAGCTCCTCGTGCAGCGCCGCCATGCGCTCGGGAGGGTCGAGCGCGAAGGCGAAGACCGGAAGCGGCTCGACTGGGACGGCGATCCCGAGCTCGGCGAGCGTGCTGGCGACCCGCGTGCTGTTTCGGGCCAGCGTGGCGCGGATCTGCGGCTCCTCGGCGAGCAGCCGCAGCGCCGCGCGGGCGGCAGCGGCCAGGGCCGGCGGGATCGGCGTCGACGTGCGCCAGAGCGGCGAGCGCTCGCGCACGCGCTCCACCAGCTCGCGCGAGCCGGCGATCGCGCCGCCGTGGCAGGAGAGGGCCTTCGAGAGCGAGAGCGTGATGGCGACGCGCCGATCGCTCACCCCGTGGCGCTCGAGCGAGCCGCGCCCGCGCTCGCCGAGCACGCCGAAGCCGTGGGCGTCGTCGACGCACAGGATGCCGCGCTCGGGCAGGGCGCGGAGCAGCTCAGGGAGCGGCGCCACGGTGCCCAAGCCGGGGAAGACGCCGTCGGTGAGGATCGCGACACCGCGCGAGGCGTTGGGGGCTGCGATCTCACCCGCGCGGGCCGCGTCGAGGTGTGGGTAGACCGCGGTCTCCATGCCGGCCGCGCGCGCGGCGCCGAAGAGGCTCGGGTGCGCGCGCTCGTCGAGGAGCGCCAGCCGAACGTCGCCCTGGAAAGCCTCCGCCAGCGCGAGGTTCGCGAGGCTGCCGGAGGGGCACAGGAGTGCGGCCTCGACGCCGAGCGCCGCGGCGACCTCCTCCTCGCACAGCTCGTGCTCGCGCGCGTTGCCGCTCGTCTCGCGCGACGCGGCGACGCTTACGCCGTAGCGCCCGAGCGCGAGGGCGAGCGCTTCGCGCACGCGCGGGTGGTGGCCGAGCCCGAGGTAGCCGCAGCCGCCGAAGTGGATTCGCTCGACGCCGTCCTGCGTCAGCGACGAGGCCGAGCTGGCGGTGAACGGAAGGCTCGCCATGTTTTTCCGCTCGAGCGGCCTCACCCGCAGTAGGGGAGCGGCAGCGTCGCCATCGTGTGCAGCCCGGCCGGCGCGGCGAGCAGCGGCCGGATCGTGTTGAGCAGCAGGGCCGATGTCGCGGCGTCGCCGTGCAGGCCGCCGCGCAAGACCAGGTCCACCGCGGGCTCGCCGTCGATCGCGATCCGATCGTGGGGGTCCGCCTGGCCGATCGCCGCCTGGAACTCCAGGCGCAGGACCTCGCGGCCGCGGCCGCTCGCCCGAGCCAATTGCCGCACGCCCGCCACGGCGCCGGGCGCGATCCGGCCGGCGGCGCACTCCAGCTCGCGCTCGGTGATCACCGGCTCGATCGACTCGCTCCACTCCTCCAGCGGGAGGTGCAGGTAGTGGGCGAGGAAGTGCAGCGACTCGCCGAGCCCCACGTGGCGGATCTCGCCGGCGGCGGCGCGCTCCGCGAACTCCGCGGGGTCGAGGCCGGCGCCGATCTTGAGCTGGAACGGCGTGCGCCGCTGCGTCGCGTCCTGGATGCGCCACGCGCGCACGGCGCGCACCTCGCGGCAGGCGGCGCTCGCGAAGAGCGGCAGCGCGTCCATCAAGAAGCCCGGGTTCACCCCGGTGCCGACCAGCCGCGCGCCGTGCTCGCGCGCGAGGCCGTCCAGCTCCCCGGCCAGCGCCGCGTGGCGCAGCCAGGGGTACCAGAGCTCCTCGCAGGTCGAGACCACGCTGACCCCCGAGCCGAGCAGCGCGCGCAGCGACGGCGCGCAGCGCACGAGGTCGGAGCTGGTGGTCAGGAGCGCGCAGTCGAAGGGGGCGCGCTCGAGCGCCTCCTCGATCGAGCCCAGGACCATCGTCCCGGGCGCGGCTCCGGGCACCACCTCCGCCAGCAGCCTGCCCGCCAGGCGCGGCGAGGTGTCGACCGCGGCCGCGACCCGCGCGCTGCGGCGCTCGATCAGGTCCGCCTGGATCCGCTGGCCCAGCGGCCCGAGCCCCACGTGCAACAGACGATGCATCGCTCGCGCGTCCCCCGAAGATCGTGGACAAGGGCCGCCGCGCGCGCGGGCCAGCACCCGTGCCCTTGCAGGGGCGGTGCAGCCTACGAGCCGGCCGGCGCCTGGGCCAGCTCGCACTCGCTCATCAACTGGTACGCCCGTTGGATGTCGGGGTGCGCGAACTCGTGCGTGGACAGGCGCAGGTACTGCTGCAGGCTCGCCATCGCCTCCTGGTACCGGCGCAAGCCCTTGAGCACCTGGCCACGGCGGCTGTAGGCGTCGCTGTGGGAGGGATCGATCGCGATCACCGACTCGAGGTGCGCGAGCGCGTCCTCCAGGCGGCCGATGCGCACGAGGAGCGCCGTGGCGTGGAGATGGGTCTCGAGCTGCAGGCGCGTGCTCGAGGCGAGCAAGGTGCGCAAGCGCGCCTCCTCGCGCGCCGAGAGCTGGGGCTGGGCCAGCTTCGTCTTCCAGAAGGCGATCTCGGCCAGGCTCTGCTCCAGGAGCCGGTTCGACCAACGCAGGCTCTCGTCGTAGTCGCCGAGCAAGGCGTGCACCCGCTGCAGGCCGTTGATCGCCTGGAACTCGCCGGGCTTGGCCTCGAGCGTCTTCCCGTACCAGGTGGCCGACTGGCGCCAGGCCCCGTGTGCCTCGCGCGCCAGCTCGTCGGCCCGCGCGCTGGGGCTCGGGGCATCCGTCGGCCGCTTGCCCGATGCGACGGCGTCGGCGGCCTCGGAGTAGAGCACCCCCTTGCGCTCCAGCGCCTCCGCCAGGCCGAGGGTCGCGCGGTAGTCCATGGTGTCGACCAGGTCGCGAAAGATCCGCTCGGCCACGAAGATGTCGCGGGTCGCGCCGCGCCGCTGGCGGATCCAGCCCTTCATCAGGCGCAGCTGGACGTCCCCCGGCTCGAGCTCGAGGCCCTTGTCGGCCTGCTGCTCGGCGCGCGCCAGGTCGTTGGCGTCGTAGTAGCGCAGCGCGAACTCGCGGTGCATCGAGAGCTGCTTCTCGGGGTCGGGCTTCGATCCGGAGGAGGAGCAGGCGGGGACGAGCGCGAGCAGGATGGCGGCCAGCGCCGGGCGCGGCGCGCGGAAGGGATGGGGCATGGATGGGACCTCGGGCCGGGCACCATAGCATCCCGGCGCGGGGGAGTTGCCGAGCGTCAGCGGGCGGATTCGCCGGCCTCGCCGGCCGGCCCGGACCCGGGAGGCGGCCGGCGGGCGCTCGCGAGCAGTCGCTCGAGGCGCTCGGGCTGCACGCGCAGCGCGAGGACGCGCCCTCCGGAGAGCTGGACCAGCCCCGGCTTGGCGCCGCGCGGCTTGTGGACCTCCTTGCGGCGCGCGACGTGGACCTGGATCTTCGGCCGGCCGCGCAGGGGGGAGAAGTGCGCCGCCAGGTGCGCGGCGTCGAGCAGCTCCTCGGGGTCGGGCTCGGCGCCGCGCTCCAGGCGCAGGACGACGTGGCTGCCCGGTGCATCGGCGGTGTGCAGCCAGAGGTCGTTGCCGCGCGCGTGCCGCAGGGTCAGCGCGTCGTTGTCCGCGGCGGTGCGGCCCACGCGGATCTCCGAGCCGCGCAGGCCGCGGAAGCTCCGGTAGGGCCGGCGCGGCTCGGGCGGCGCGCGGCGCGCGGGCACCGGCTCCTGCTCGGGCTCGAGCAGGCCGGCCTCGATCGCTTCCTCCGCGAGCGCGTCCGGATCCTCGGCCGTGCTCGCGCGTGCCATGAAGCTCTCGAGCGCCTCGCGCCGTGCGCGTGCGCGGGAAAGCTCGTCCTCGACGGAGCCGCGGGAGCGCACGAGCTTGCGGTAGCGCTCGAAGAGCGCCTCGACGTTTTCCCTCGGCGACTTGCGCGGGTCGAGCTCGATCGTGCGCCGGGCGCTCCCCTCTCCCCCCCCGACATCGGCCGCGAAGAAATCCTCCAGCTCGACCCGCTCGAGGCCGCGGTGCAGGCGCGCGAGGCTCGCGGTCAGGAGCTCGCCGTCCTCGCGCACGCGCTCGGCGCCCTCGGAGGCGCGCAGGCGCTCCTCGAGGCCGCGCTCGAGCGCGCGGGCGCGCGAGAGGCGCCGCTCCAGGCGCTCGGCGAGGCGGCGCGCGGCGCGCTCTCGCGCCACACGCTCGGCGAGCGAGCCCAGCGCGACCTCGACGCGCCACGAGAGCGGCGCGGCGTCCGCTGCGGACCGATCGGGCTGGGCAGGCGGCTCGGGCAGGGCCTGGGCGAGCGGCGGGGCTTCCTGCGCCTCGCCGCGCGAGGGCGGAGGCTGCCAGAGGGTGCCCGGAGCGAGCCGAGCGAGCGCCGCGCCACCGGAGGGCGGAACGAGCGCCTCGAGCAAGCGGTCCTCGGCGTCGAGCAGGAGAAGATTGGCGCGCCTGCCGAAGAGCTCCAGCACGAGCGAGCGCGCGCCGCCCGAGGGCGTGCCGGCGAACTCGACGCGCGCGATGCGGTCGCCGCGGACCGGCTCGATGCGCCGCAGGCGGGCGCCGGCCAGCTCTTCACGCGCGCGCCGGTAGAACGGCCCGGGAGGGCCCCGGTGCCGCTCGACGCGGGAGTGCACGAGGTGCAGCCGCGGCGCCTCGGGGTCGGCGGAGAGGCGCAGGCGGCGGCGCGCTCCGTCGCGCTCGAGCAGGAGGTCGAGGTCGCGCGGCGGCAGGGGCTCGACCTCGAGCAGGTGAGCGCCTTCGAAGAGCGGCTGCAGCTCGCTCGCGAGCTCGGCCACGTGGCGAGCGGCGAGGCTCAGCTCCGGAGACATCTCAAGCGGGGTTCTACCCCACTCCAACGAGTATCGCTGGCTACTGGACCTCGCTCGCGAAGGCACGATCCCCAGAAACCGATGCACGCGCCGCGCCTGGCGGCGCGGCTGCGGCACGGGCTCGCGGCCCGCCCGCGAAATCCCATGGACGCGCCGCGCCTAACGGCGCGGCTGCGGCACGTGCTCGCGGTCCGCTCGCGAAAACCGATCAACGCGCCGCGCCGGCAGGCGCGGCTGCGGCACGTGCTCGCTTCGCTCGCGTGCCGCGAGCTAGCCGTCTTGGCCCCGAAAACCCGACTCATCCTGGAGGCTCCTGGGGGGCCAAGAGGTCTAGCGGCCAGCCGAAGCCGGGGTCGCTCAGGCGAGCTCTTCCCGCACGTTGTAGAGCCAGGGCAGGACGCTCGGCGTCCACT
>DATKBQ010000524.1:0-7850 GCA_035546375.1 Planctomycetota bacterium
GCACGTACTCGATCGACTTCAACACCCACATCGCCGGCGGCAGCGACCCGGCGCTGGTCGCGGGGCAGCAGGTCCACGGCCAGTACTGGTTCCGCGACCCGGGCTTCCCGGCGCCGGACAACACGGGGCTCACGAACGCGATCGAGTTCACGATCGAGCCGTGACACGCGTCTGAACGCGGAAGGCCGCAGGGGCATCTATCCGGGCTCCCGGACGAATGCCGCCTGCGGCGCGCCGATCGCCGGCGCTGCTCAGCGGCGGTGCAGGGCGCGCGTGATCGCCGGCGCGATCAGGCCGCCGATCAGGAGCAAGGCCGCGAGCAGGCCGAGGGCGCGCGCGACGCCGGACCAGCCGCGGGGGAAGGTGCTCCAGAAGAGGCCGATGCCGGCGGCGCCGAAGCAGAGGAGTGCCAGCGCGAGGATCCAACCGCGGCGGAAGAGCAGGCGCAAGTCGCGGCGAGCGTGCTGGTTGTCGTCCTCGAGCACCCAGCCGGGCGGCAGCGCGGCGCGGAGCTGGGCGGGGGTCGGGGGGCGGCCGTCGCGGGAGAGCTCGGCCGGGTCGATCAGCTCGTCGACGCGCACGCGCCTGCTCATCGGGAGTTGCGTGCGAGGTGGGGCGCGGGGAGGCTCAAGGGTTGGTCGGGTCGCCCTCGCGGATCAGGCGCAGGAGCATCTCGCGCACGACTTGGGGGTTGGCGGTGTTGGCGGAGGCCTTCATCACGGCGCCCATGAGGGCGCCTACGGCCTTGTCCTTTCCGGCGCGCACGTCGGCGATCGTCTTCTCCTTGCCCACCAGGGCCTCGCGGCACCAAGCCTCGAGCTGCGAGGTGTCGCTCACTTGCTCCAGGCCGAGCTCGCGCACGAGATCGCGCGGCGAGCGACTCATTTCGCCGGGCTTGGCGTCGAACATGGCGCGCACGACCTTGCGGCCCGCGTTGCGGCTGATCGTGGCGGCTTCGACGAGGGCAATGACCTCGGCCAGGTCGTGGGGCCGGAAGGGCAGATCGTCGATCCGCTTCGCAGCGACTTCGGGATCCGAGAGGTGGCGCAGCACCTCGTTCGTGGTCCAGTTGGCCGCCTCCTTCGGCGATCCGGCGAGCCGCGCCACGGTCTCGAAGAACTCGGACACGTCGCGCGAGGCGCACAGGACGCCGGCGTCGTAGGGCGAGAGGCCGAGCTCGCGCCGGTAGCGCTCCCGGCGCGCCGCGGGCAGCTCCGGAAGCCGTGCGCGCTGGCGCTCGAGCAGGTGGGCGTCCACCGTGAACGGCGGCAGGTCCGGCTCCGGGAAGTAGCGGTAGTCGTGCGCGTGCTCCTTGCTGCGCATGCTGCGCGTGGTGCCGCTCGCGGCGTCGAAGAGGCGCGTCTCCTGGACCGGGAAGCGTTTCGGCTCCCCCGACTCGTAGGCCTCGATCTGGCGCGCGATCTCGTGCTCGATCGCCAGCGCGACGTTGCGGAACGAGTTCAGGTTCTTGAGCTCGACCTTCGTGCGCCAACTCTCGCCCTCGGGGTGCACCGAGACGTTCACGTCGCAGCGCAGCGAGCCCTTCTCCATGTCGCAGTCGCTCGCGCCGACGTACTGGAAGATCTCCTTGAGCGCGTTCAGGTACTCGTGGGCCTCGGCCGAGGTCGCCATGTCAGCCTCGCTGACCGACTCGATCAGCGGCACGCCCGATCGATTCAAGTCGACCAGCGTCGTCTCGCCGCGGTCGTGGATCGCCTTGCCGGCGTCCTCCTCGAGGTGGATGCGCGTCAGCCGCACGCGCTTGCCCGAGGCGAGCACGAGCCCGCCCCCGCGGCAGAAGGGCTGGTCGTACTGCGAGATCTGGTAGCCCTTGGGCAGGTCGCAGTAGAAGTAGTTCTTGCGGTCGAACTTCGATTGCGGCGCCACCTCCGCCCCGAGCGCGAGGGCCACGCGTACGGCGAGCTCGAGCGCCTCGGCGTTGAGCACCGGCAGCGCGCCGGGCTGGCCGGTGCAGACCGGGCAGGTGAGCGTGTTCGGCGGCGCGCCGAAGACGTAGCGGCAGCCGCAGAAGAGCTTGGTCTCGGTCTTGAGCTGCGCGTGCACCTCGAGGCCGATGACCGGGATCCAGCGCGCCCCGGTGCGCTCCGAGACGACGCCCGGGGCGGTCCGCTCGCCGACCTCGGTCACGCGCGCGCCTCCTCCAGCGCGAGCGGCGGCAGGCGGCGGTGGTGCGCCGTCGCCTCCTGGTAGGCGCGCGCCATCGCCAGCACCGCCGCGTCGGCCATCGCCGGCCCGATGATCTGCATCCCGACCGGCAGCTCGCCCGCGCCGCCGGGCACGAACCCGCACGGCACGCTGACCGCCGGCAGCCCGGCCAAGCTGGTCGGCACGGTCATCACGTCGGAGAGGTACATGGCGACCGGGTCCTCGGTCTTCTCGCCCAGGCGGAAGGCCGGCGTCGGGCTGGTCGGGCAGACGATCGCGTCGACGGTCTCGAAGGCCTGCTCGAAGTCCCGGAGCAGCAGCGATCGCACCTTGAGCGCGTGGCTGTACCAGGCGTCGTAGTAGCCGCTCGAGAGCACGTAGGTGCCGAGCAGGATCCGGCGCTTGACCTCGGCCCCGAAGCCCCTCTCGCGCGTCGCCGCGAACATCCCCTGCAGCGTGCCGTCGCCTTCGACCCGCAGCCCGTAGCGCACGCCGTCGTAGCGCGCCAGGTTGCTCGAGGCCTCGGCCGTCGCGACCACGTAATAGGTGGGGATCCCGTGCTCGGTGTGCGGGAGCCGCACCTCGACCGGCTCGGCGCCCAGGCGCGCCAGCTCCGCCACCCCCTCCTCGACGCGCGCGCGCACCGCGCGGTCGAGCGTGTCCGGGAAGTACTCGGCCGGCACGCCGATCCGCAGGCCGCGCAGGTCCTCGCGCCGCGCCAGCGGCTCGAGCGGCGGCAGCGGCTGGCAGGTCGAGTCGAGCGGGTCCTCGCCCGAGATCACCGACATGACCAGCTCCAGGTCGCGCACGCTGCGCGCCAACGGGCTGACCTGGTCGAGGGACGAGCCGAAGGCGATCAGCCCGTAGCGCGAGACTCGGCCGTAGGTCGGCTTGAAGCCGCTGATCCCGCACAGGGCGGCCGGCTGGCGCACCGAGCCGCCGGTATCGGAGCCCAAGGCCAGCGGCACGAGGCCCGCGCACACCGCCGCCGCGCTGCCGCTGGAGGATCCCCCCGGCGTGCGCTCGAGGTCCCAGGGGTTGCGCGCGGGCCCGAAGGCCGAGTTCTCGCCCGAGGAGCCCATGGCGAACTCGTCCATGTTGGTCATGCCCACCGGCACGGCCCCGGCGTCGATCAGGCGCTGCACGAAGGTCGCGGTGTACGGCGGCCGATAGCCGGCGAGGATCCGGCTGCCGCAATTCGCCTCGCGCCCCTCCAGGCACATGTTCGACTTCAGCGCCACCGGCACGCCGAACAGCGGCCCGACCTCGCCGCCGCGCGCGCGGGAGCGGTCGAGCTCGTCGGCGCGCTCCAGGGCCGGGCCGCGCGAGGTCTCCAGGAACGCCCCGAGCGCACCGTCGTGGCGCTCGATCCGCTCGAAGGCCGCTTCGACCGACTCGCGCGCGCTCAGCTCGCCCGTGCGAACCCGCTCCAGGAGCTCGGTCGCATCCAGCGCAGCCCCGGCGCTCATCCCTCGCCGCCGATCGTCTTGGGCACGCTGTAGTAGCTCTCGATCCGCCGCGGCGCGTTGCGCAGCGCCTCGTCGAGCGGGAGCGACGGCCGCGGGCGATCCTCGCGCTTGACGTCCACCAGGCGCGTCGCGCGCGTCATCGGCTCGACGCCGGAGACGTCGAGCCGGCTGATCGCCTCGAAGGCGGCCAGGATGCGCGCGAACTGCTCGCCGAGGCGCTCGGCCTCGTCCGGCTCGATCGCGAGTCGCGCCAGCTCGGCGGTGCGCAGCACGGTCTCGGTGTCGGAGCGACCCATGGCGGGAGCTCGCCCGCGCCGCGGACGAGGGGCCGAGATGATAGGCCAAGCGCCGCCGCGCCGGCCACCGCCCGAGCCTTGCGGCCCTCCGCGGAGCGCCCTAGCTTGGCCCGCTATGGCGATCGCCGCCCCGGTGGGTCCCGCGACGCTGGCCGCGCGAGCCGCCCCCGCCGAGATCTGGGGCGCGCCGGACTGGACCACGCTGGGTCTCGTGCTCGCGATCGTCGGCAGCTTCCTGCTCGCCAACGGGATCCTCTTCCGCCACCCGCGCGCCCTGGTGGAGGAGCGCTTCGGCCGCCGCCGCATGCCGCTGCGCACGATCCGCGCCTTCATCTTCCACCGGGTCCAGATGTCGCTCGGCTTCGGCTTCCTGGTCACCGGCTTCGCGCTCCAGCTCTGGGGCCATCTGCGGCCGCCGGCTGTAGGGGCCGAGAGCGCGTCGCCCGCGCTGTGGATCGGCTTGGTGGTCGTGCTCGCGATCGCGCTCGAGGCGGGGGGATGGTGGTGGTCGCTCCTCTCGTTCCGCCGCCACGTGACGGCGTACCTGCGCGAGGACCCGCCGGACTTGGAGAGCGATCCGGTGCTCGCGCGCGAGCTGGGGGAGCTGTTCGCCGTGCCGTCGCATCGGGACGACACGGTGCAGACGTTCGCGGTGCGGCTGCGGAAGGCGGTGGGGCTGCCGGACTCGGGACGGAATCTGGCGGGGGCCAGAACCGCGGCGGAGCAGGTGGAGGTGGATGTGGGGGTGGAGGATTGAGGTGGTGCGGCGGCGGGGGGCGTTCTGCTGCCTGACGGGGACTGACGAAGGTGATCGATCCGAGCTGTCGCAGACCAGGGGCCGGTGCAGGGGCGCCCTTCGGGCGCTTTCGCGGCCGAGTACGGCCGCGAGATCCCGTGCGCTCAAGCGGCCGAAGACGGCCGCTTATCGCGCCCGGGATTCAGGTAGCGGAGCTTCGCGCCCGAATGGCAGGACGGATCACGGAGACGTCGCCTGCTGGGTGGCGCTCCCTCGTCGAGCCGCAATGACCTTGGTACGTCACGGCCAAATGTGTGACGCCGTATCAAGTTCGGGACGAAGGTACTCTCGCGCGCATCGACCGGCGTTCTTGCGCCGACTGCCTGAGAGCGCACCGGCCGATTCTCGAACCTCTGGCCGGGGGAGGAGCAACTTGCTCTGCAAGTCGCTGGTCCATGCCATTCGGGCGCGAAGCTCCGCTACCTGAATTCCGCGGTAGGTTCGGCGCTCGAGCGGCCGAACCGGACGCGGAATCCGGCGGCCGTACTCGGCCGCCGAAGCGCCCGAAGGGCGCCCCTGCACGGCCTCACCGGTCCCCCTCGCGCCATCGATCCCGCACGATCACGGCCGCCGCCTCCCCCACGGCCCTCTCGAAGCGCAACCGCCCCACGCGCCGATCGTCCATCCCACCGATGGGCATCCTCGACACCCTGCGCTCGTCTCTCGGCGAATCCACCCGCGACCTCCTCGACGCCATCTACCCTCCGCGCTGCCGCCTTTGCGGCGCCACCGCGCCCGACTCCCTCGCCTGCGACGCCCACACCCTCCCCGACGGCCCACCCGGCGCCCGCTGCCCGCGCTGCGCCGCTCCGCTGCCGCGCGGCATTCCCGACGGCCGCGTCTGCGCCGACTGCCGCCGCCGCCCGCCGGGCTTCTCTCGGCTGATCGCCCTCGGCGACTACCGCGAGGGCGAGCCCCTGCGCGAATGGATCCTGGCTCTCAAGCACCGCCGCCGCCCCGACCTCGCCCTTCCGCTCGGCCTCGCGTTGGCCGAGCGCCTTCGACGCGAAGCCCAACCCGACGCTCTGCTCGTCCCCGTCCCGCTCCACCGCTGGAGGCGCATCGAGCGCGGCTACGACCAGGCGCTGCTCCTCGCGCGCGCCGCGGGCGAAGGGTCGGACCTACGGGTGGCGCGCGCCCAGCGCCGCTCGCGATCGACGACGGCGCAGGGTGCTCTCGGCTCCGTCTCGCGCGCGGCCAACGTGCGCGGCGCCTTCGCGCCATCCCGGCGAGCATCCCGGCACCGCCGCCGGCTCGAAGGGCGCGAGGTCTGGCTCGTCGACGACGTCGTGACCTCCGGCGCGACCGCCTCGGAGTGCGCCCGCGTGCTGCGCCGACTTGGCGCGGCCCGAGTCGGCGTGCTCGCGCTGGCTCGGGCTGCGCCCGCTGGGCAGCCACCTGCCGATGATGGGACCGAGGATGTCGCGGGGGAGCGGGCCGCGGATGCGGCGGCGGACGGCGCGCCCTAAGCTCTCCCGCGTGGCCGGCGCGACCCTGTACATCGAGCCCTTCTCCGGCATGGCCGGCGACATGCTGCTCGCCGCGCTGCTCGATCTGGGGGACCCGCGCTTCACGCTCGAGGACCTGCGCTCGCTGGCGGACGCGCTGGTGCCGGGCGAGGCCCGGCTCGAGCTCGAGCGCGCTTGGCGCGGCTCGCTCTCGGGACGCCTGCTCACGGTGACGACGCCGGAGTCCGGGACCGTTGCGCACCGCGGCCTGGCCGACTGCGAGGCGCTGATCGAGCGCTCGCCGCTTCCGCCCCATGCGAAACGCCGCGCCGCGAGCGTGTTCCGGCGCATCGCCGAGGCCGAGGCGCGCGTGCACGGCACGACCGCGGACGCGATCCAGTTCCACGAGGTCGGTGCGGTCGACGCGCTGGTCGACGTGTGCGGCGCCGCGCTGGCGCTCGAGCGGTTGGGCATCGGGCGCGTCCTCGCGACGCCGCCGGTCCTGGGCTCGGGCACCGTCGCCTGCGCGCATGGCGAGATGCCCGTGCCCGCGCCGGGCACCGCCGAGATCCTGCGCGGGCTGCCCGTGCGGCCGGGCGGCGGCAGCGGCGAGCGGCTGACGCCGACCGGCGCCGCGTTGCTCGCCGAGTACGTCGAGCGCTTCGAGCCGCCTGAGGTCTTCGTCGCCAGCGCGATCGGCTACGGCGCAGGACACCGCGATCCGCCCGACGGCCCGCCGAACGTGCTGCGCGTGCAGCTCGGCGAGGAGCGGATCGCGGGCGGGCGCGCCATCGCTTGGCTCCTCGAGCTCAACCTCGACGACATGAGCGGCGAGGAGATCGGCTTCCTGGTGCGGCGGCTGCGCGAGGCGGGCGCCCTGGAGGCCTGGACGGCGCCGGTGCAGATGAAGAAGGACCGCCCTGGCGTGATCGTCTCGGCCTTGTGCCGCGAGGCGACCCGCGCGGCGCTGGAAGCGGCGGCCTTCGCGCACTCGACCACGCTCGGCGTGCGCTGGTCGCGCTTCGAGCGCACCGAGTGCGAGCGCGAGACGCTCGAGGTCGAGCTCCTGGGCCGCCGCGTGCGCGTCCAACGCCGTATCCGCCCCGGCGCCGGCCCGCAGGCTCCGCTGGTCGAGTCCGACCTGTCCCCGGAGTACGACGACCTCGAGGCGCTGGCGCGCGAGACCGGGCTCCCGCTGCGTGACCTGGAGCGCGCGGCGGTCGAGGCGGCGCTGGGGCGGGTGGCGGGATAGGCGACCCGGCACCGCCAAGGGCTTCCGCCGGCCTCCGTAGCGTTACAGCCGGTAGAGCTGCCCCTCGAGCAGCCCTTCCTCGACGGCCGGGTCCACCAGCGTCCGCACGACCCGGTTTCGCTCGTCGAGCAGCACCACGCGCGGGATGACCGGCGTGTTGGTGACCTCGAAGGTCATGAGGATCACCTCGTCGCCCGCATGCACCAGGTGGGCGGCGGCGCCGTTGATGCAGATCACGCCGGAGTCGCGCTCGCCGGGGATGGCGTAGGTCTCCAGGCGCGCGCCGTTCGTGTTGTCGACGACCATGACCTTCTCGAACTCCTGGATGTCGGCCGCCTCCAGGATGGCGCGGTCGATGGTCACCGAGCCGACGTAGGCCAGGTTGGCCTCGGTCACGGTCGCCTTGTGGATCTTCGAGCGCAG
>DATKBQ010000525.1:0-8915 GCA_035546375.1 Planctomycetota bacterium
TCCAGGATGAAGCGGCGGATCTCGCTCTCGCCACTGCCGGCATCGCCCGTGAACAGCGGCGAGCCGTTCATGATGATGGCGATGCGCGAGCCGCCCTGCGCGCGGGCTTTCGCGTGCGCCAACATGTGGAGCAGGAACAGGAGCTGGCCGTCGCTGATCCGCGGCAAGCCCGGGCCGAACCGCCCTGCGGCACTGCGCGCGTGCTCGGCGCGCACGGCGACCTCGTCGCGCTTCCAGTCTTTGCCGTAAGGCGGGTTGGCGATCACGTAGTCGAAGGTCTGCCCGGAGTGGCGGTCGTTGGAGAGCGCGCTGCCATACGTGATGTGGTCGGCGTCGCGGCCGGTCGGGTCTTTCATGAACAGGTCGGACTTCGAAACCGCCCACGTCTCGGGGTTCACCTCCTGCCCGAAGAGGTGGATCTCGGCGTCCTTGTTGATCGCGGGCCGGACGAGCTCGCCGTTCTTACGTAGCCCGACAGTGATGTGCTCCTTGGTGATCATGAGCATCCCGCCAGAACCACAACAAGGGTCGTAAACGGTGCGAATCGCCTTCTTGGCGCGGATCTCGACCTCGTCTCCGGCCAGCATGAGGTCGACCATCAGGTGGACGACATCCCGCGGCGTGAAGTGCTCTCCGGGGTTCTCATTGAGCGCCTCGTTGAACTTGCGGATCAGCTCCTCGAAGATCGTTCCCATCGTAGGGTTGTCGATCGTGTCCGGGTGCAGATCGACGTTTTTGAAACGTTCGAGCACCTGGAAGAGGAGCCCCGCCTCGTCGAGTTTGCTGATGGTGTTGTCGAAGTCGAACTTCTCCAGCACCTCGCGCATGTTCGGGCTGAACCCCGCGATGTAGTTTCGGAGGTTTGCCGCCAGGTGCGGCGCGTCGGCGAGGAGCTTCTCGAAGTCGTAGCGGGATGTGTTGTAGAAGGCGAAGCCTGCGATCTTCCGTAGCTGCGGGTCGAGGTTCTCGAGGTTCTTGCCCCGCAGTTCGGCCTGTTTGCCGAGCACCTTCTCCTTGGTACCAGCGAGCACGCAGTCGAGACGGCGCAGGACGGTAAGCGGAAGGATGACGTCCTGGTACTTGCCGCGCTTGAAGGTGTCGCGGATGAGGTCCGCGACGCCCCAGAGGAAGCTGACGATCTCGCTATGGTTCACGGGTGTCGATTTCCGTACTGGCTCGTGATGGCTGGGGGGGTCGTCATTGTAGCGAGTTAACTCGCGGCATCAGCGCCGTCCGCTATAACCACTTGTTGGACGACCGGTCGAAGCCACGAATCTACAGCACCTTCGGGTGAAGTATGCCAATGCGGTTCAATATCTCTGTAACGTAGCCAAGTGTTTCGTTCATACTTGGGAAGTAGTTGCTCGGGTGTGCACATTCATTGCGTTTGCTGAGCAAGCCCTGCAGGGCCTTCGTTTCGGTCTTGCCGCACAAGCCGAGTTCACGCGCCGACTCAAGGAGTTGGAATTCCACAACGTTGTCACGTAAGTCCTCAACGGAAGACGCCTTCCAAGCCGGCCGGATGGCCCGTAGCTTGACCAAGCCGTCGCTCGCGAGCTTTTCTTCGAGAAAGTCCATGAAGGCCGCCCAAGCCATAACGTGCGCCGCTCGGTATAGCTCATTCTCGATGCACCGTAGCGATTGGCGTAACAGGTCATCCTGGCGAAGGCTCAGAACCGCCAGCTTCTTGTATGTATCCTCAAGGAGCACAAGCCGAGATGGAGCTGCTTCGTGCATTGCGAGAATACCATGAGCCTCGCGTTCGAAAGCTCGAATCTTGCCGAGAACATTCGCAAGGTTCATCGAAGAGTCTACGTGAAGAGGTGTTTTTTCAGAGCGGCGAACAGCTTATCATAGATAGTGCCGTCCTCGGTTGCCGGAAGTTGTAATTGAATGTTGATATTAATTGCTGGACGCGGGGTGCTGTAATCATCAGGACGCGACTCCTGCGGACGCTTGACAGAAGACTTAACGCGTTCAGGTACCTTGGTCGCTTCACCCAATTCGTCAGCGGTAACGGGCGCCGCGGTTTCGAAATCCGCAACTGCGGCGAGGGTCTTAAACGTGGTCACGATAAGCCCGAGCGTGCTCTCTGCTACGCTCGTATGCGCAGAGAAGTAGTTACGAAGTGCTTCGTTGTCCTTGCGCGGCGCATCAGGGTATGTCCGAAACAGGTCTCCGTAGGCTTCCCGCATGGCGGCCGCCAACGTCGCTCCGGCAGACTCCTTGTTGCGGTAGGCCCGCCACCTCTTGGTGGGAACTCCGGTGCTATCAACGAACCCGAGGAACTTCAGAATACCCAGGATGTACCGATCGTTCTTGCTCTTGAACCCGACCTTCTCGAGGTACTTGAGGGTGACCTTCTCTGGCACTCCAGCCTTCTGAACGTGTTCAAGGAAGCGTTTCACGCCGGCTGCGTGAGGCGAATACGGAAAATCGGCCATCGGCTACAACTCTCTTTCGCTTTGTGTTTCCGGGCGGCCAACGCGGACCGCCATCAAGGCGGCATGAGTCTGCCAGTCTCTGTCGGGATCGTCAATGCGCGCCCATCAACAGGAGGCTCGGTGGTCGGAGGGCCAGAACTCGACCTAGTCACTCAGGATCTCGCGGGCGAGGATCAGCTTCTGGACCTCGCTCGTGCCCTCGTAGATCCGCAGCGCGCGGGCTTCGCGCCACAGTCGCTCGACCACAACGCCGCGGCGCACGCCCAGGCCGCCCTGGTGCTGGATCGCCCGGTCGCAGATGCGCGAAGCGGCCTCGGTGGCGAAGAGCTTCGCGCGCGCGACCTGGGCCGTCGCGGGCTCGCCGCGGTCGACCGTCTCGGCGGCCTCGGCGGTCAGGAGCTCGGCGGCGCGCAGCTCGACGTCCATCTCGGCCAGATCGAAGCGCAGGGCTTGGAAAGTCGAGAGCGGGCGGCCGAACTGCTCGCGCGAGCGAAGGTGGCGCAGGGATTCGTCCAGAGCGCGGCGGGCGAAGCCGGTCGCGGCGGCGGCGACGGTGGCGCGGAAGCGCGCGAGGGTCGCCAGGGCGAGGTCGAGGCCGGAGCCGATCTCGCCCAGGCGCTGGGCGTCGGGGACCTCGACGTTCGAGAGGTGCAGCTCGCCGATCGGGTGTGGGGCGCTGACCTCGAAGCGGTGGACGGTCAGGCCGCTCGCGGTAGCGGGGAGGAAGAACAGCGTCAGGGCGCCGCGGCCGCCGTCGGCGGGGGAGCCGGAGGTGCGGGCGAGCAGGGTGTAGAAGTCCGCGATGCCGGCGTTGGAGATGAGGGTCTTGTGGCCGCTCAGGGTCCAGCCTGAGGCGGAGCGCTCGGCGCGCGTGGCGATTCGGCCGAGGTCCGAGCCGGCGTCGGGCTCGGTCAGGGCGAAGGCAGCGATGCTGTCGCCGGCCGCGACTCGGGGGAGGATTTCGGCGCGCAGGGCGGGCGAGCCGGCGCGCGCGAGGGCGTGGGAGCCCAGGCCCTGCATCGCGAGCATCAGGTCGAGCAGGCCGTAGTGGTAGGCGCACGCGGCGCGCAGCGCGCAGAGGGCGCGCACGCAGAGGTCGTCGGGCGGCGCGGCTCCGCGGGGGTCGGCTCCGCCGCAGGAGGCGGGGACGGTCCAGGCGAGCAGGCCGGCTTCGGCCAGGATGCGCAGGGCTTGGCGTGCGCCGTCGTCCTCGCCGAGGCCTTCGAGCAGCGGCTCGGCCGTCTCGCCGGCGCGTTTCGCGCGGGCGGTGAGGTCGCGCATCAGGCTGGCGGCGTCGCTCAAGCGCCTTCTCCGCGAGGCGCTGCGCGGAAGTCGGGCGCGCGCTTCTCGAGCGCGGCGCGGTAGCCCTCGGTGTAGTCGGGGTGGCGCATGCACTCGGCCTGGATCCAGGCCTCGGCGGTGAGGGCGGGACCGAGGGGCATCGACGATTCGAGGTCGAGCATGCGCTTGGTCACGGCGAGGCCGTGCGAGGGGCCGGCGGCGAGGCGCTGGGCCCAGTCGCGGGTCTCGTGCTCGAGCTTTTCGGCGGGCACGACTTTGTTGTAGAGGCCGATCTCGAGCGCGCGGGAGGCGTCGATGAAGTCGCCGAGCATCAGGAGCTCGCTCGCGCGGCCCAGGCCGACGATGCGCGGCAGGAGCCAAGCGGCGCCCATGTCGGCGCCGGAGAGGCCGACGCGCGTGAACAGGAACGCGATGCGGGCGCTCTCGGCGGCGATGCGCAGGTCGGCGGCGGCCGCGATCACGGCGCCGGCGCCGCAGGTCGTGCCGTTCAGCGAGGCGATCACCGGCTTCTCCAGGGCGCGGATGTTCGCGATCAGGTCGCAGGTCAGGCGCGTGAAGGCGAGCAGATCGGCGTCGCTCGCGTCCAGAAGGCGGCCGATGATGTCGCGCACGTCGCCGCCCGAGCAGAAGGCGCGGCCGGTGCCGGTGATCACGACGGCGCGAACTTCGTCGCGCGTGCGCAGGGACAGGAAGGCGTCGCGCAGCTCGGTGTAGGACTCGAAGGTCAGCGCGTTGAGGCGTTCGGGGCGGTCCAGGCGGAGCGTCGCGACGCCCTGGTCCTCGGAGTAGCGGACGTGTTGCAGATTCACGCGCTCCGCCCCGCGGGCTGGGATGTCGCCGGCAGCGCCGCGACGGCCTGGATCTCGACCCGCGCGCCTTCCTCGAGCAGGCCGGCGACCTCGACGAGCGCGATCGCCGGGTAGTGCCGGCCCACGACGGCGCGCCAGACCGTGCCGAGGTCGGACGAGTGCCGGCGGTACTCGGAGAGGTCGAGGACGAAGATCGTCATCTGGGCGAGGTCGGTGGGCTCGCCACCCGCGGCGGCGACGACGGTGACGACGTTACTCAGGGCTTGGCGGAATTGAGCGACGAAGTCGCCTGCGCCAACCAGGTGCTTGCGTTCGTCCCAGGCGATCTGCCCGGCGACGAAGCAGAGCCGTGCCCCGGCCGAGGTCAGGATGCCGTTGCTGTATCCGACCGGCGGCGACCACGAGCCGGGCTGGATGACGTCGGGAGGCATCGTGGCGGGATTCTAGCGCCCCAGGCGTTCGAGGACCCGCGGCTCGCCGCTCCCGTCGAGCTCGACGATCGCGCTCGCGTCGGCGGCTTCCGCGTTCAGCAGAGCGACGATCGCTTCCGCGACCTCGTTTACGGTCACCAAGCGGCCGCCGGGGTTCTGCTCGGCCAGGAATCGGCGCACGTCGTCCTCCCGCCGACCCGTCGCCTCGACCATGCGCCTCACTGAACGCTCGGTCATCGGCGTGTCCACGTAATGGGGGCACACCGCTCCCATCGCGATCCCGCTCTTCGCCAGCTCCTGCGCCGCGACGCGCGTGTACCCGATCAGCGCGTGCTTGGACGCGCAGTACGCCGCCGCATAGCGATATCCCCTCAGCCCCGCCGACGACCCGACGTTGACGATGCGCCCGTACCCCCGCGCGTGCATGTCCGCCAGGAACGCCTCCACCACCGTGCGCGCACCGTGGAAGTTGATCCGCATGTGCTCCGCATAGAGATCCACGCCGCCCTCTCCCCTTGCGGCGAACGGTGCCGAGAGCGCGATCCCGGCATGGTTCACGATCCAGTCGATCGCCTCCGCTCCGGCCGCTTCCAACGCCGCCCACGCCTCCCCGGCGCCGCGAAAGATCGAATCCGCGCTGCCGACGTCGAGCACGATGGCCGCCGCGCTGCCGCCCCCGGCGCGGATCCGCTCCGCGAGCGCCTCGCACGCCTCGCGCCGCCGGCCCGAGACGATCACGAAGGCTCCCGCGCGCGCGAGCCGCTCCGCCGTCGCCGCGCCGATCCCTCCGGCGGCACCGGTGATCAGGGCGGCGTGCCTCGTGGCCATGGCCCTAGCTTGCCCGGTCGCCGCCGCGGTTTCACGCGCCGGTCGGGCTCGTTACGCTCCCGCGCCCATGTCCTCCCCGCGCGAGAGCTGGACCGAGGAGAAGCAATCGGCCTGGCTGTACCGGGTGATGGCCAGCGCCGAGCCGGAGCCGCGGTGCAGCGGGCTCTTCGCGGATCTGGCGCGAGCGGCCGACGCCCAGGCCGCGATCTGGGCCCGGCGCTTCGCCGCGGGCGGCGGGCCGCCGCCGGCCTTCGAGCCATCCGTGCGCCTGCGCCTGGTCGCCGCGCTCGTCTCCCGCTTCGGCCCGCGCCGGCTGCGGCCCGTGCTCAGGGCGATGAAGGTGCGCGGCCTCTCCGTCTACTCCGCCGGCCCGATCGTCGCCGATCATCCGATGCCGACCGCGGTCGAGGAGGTCGGCGGGCGCCACCGCACCATCGGGCACGGCGGCAGCCTGCGCGCCGCCGTCTTCGGCGTCAGCGACGGCCTCGTCTCCAACACGAGCCTGATCCTCGGCGTGGCCGGCGCCGAGGCCGAGCCGCGCGTGCTCGTGCTCACCGGCTTCGCCGGACTGCTCGCCGGCGCCTTCTCCATGGCCGCGGGCGAGTACGTCTCGGTGCGCTCGCAGCGCGAGCTGTTCGAGTTCCAGATCGGCCTCGAGGCGGCCGAGCTCGCCGAGTACCCCGACGAGGAGGCCGAGGAGCTCGCCCTGATCTACCAGGCCCGCGGGCTCTCGCGCGAGCGTGCGCGCGAGGTGGCGCGGGCCCTGATCCGCGACCCCGCGGTCGCCCTGGACGCACTGGCGCGCGAGGAGCTGGGGCTCGACCCGCAGGGCCTCGGCTCACCCTGGGGCGCGTCGATCTCCTCGTTCCTCGCCTTCGCCGCCGGCGCCCTGGTCCCGCTGGTCCCCTTCCTCGTCGCCCGCGATCGTTCGCCCGTGATGGTCGCGGCCGGCGCATCGCTCGTGGCGCTCTTCGCCGTCGGCTGCGCGCTCTCGCTCTTCACCGGGCGCAGCGCGATCTGGAGCGGCGGCCGGATGGTCCTCATCGGCGCCGCGGCCGGGCTCACGACCTGGCTGGTGGGCCACCTGCTCGGCGTGCGGCTCGGCTGAGCGCGCGGCGCGTCATCCTCCAGGCTTGGCGGACGCGGCGTGCTCCTCGCCGCGGAACACGGCCTCCTTCACGATGCCGCGCTCGAGCACCACGTCCCAGGGCGTGTAGCCGGTGTAGAGCGGGCCCGCCGGCAGCACGATCTCCGCGCCAGGGGGCCGCTCCTCGATCACGTTGCGCTGTTCCTCGTCCGTCTCGCGCAGGCGCACGAAGACGTACTCCGTCCGCCCGTCCCAGCCCGCGGCCAGCTCCTTGAAGTGGTCGCGGCAGTGCGTGCACGTCAGCCGGTAGAGGATCCAGGTCGCGTCCTGTGGGTAGCGCGCGGTGTCGGCCCAGCGCCCGAGCTCGGTCTCGCCGATCGGCTTGCCGACCCAGCCGGCCGGCTTCAGGGAGATCCAG
This sequence comes from Planctomycetota bacterium, assembly GCA_035546375.1. Classification (GTDB taxonomy): domain Bacteria; phylum Planctomycetota; class UBA1135; order UBA1135; genus DATKBQ01. The sequence continues at coordinate 7,320 of DATKBQ010000525.1, forward strand.
CGCGGCAGCTCCGAGGGAAGCTCCCAAGCGGCGGCCGCGTGCACCACCGGGGCACTCGTCGGAGCCACGCTCCGGAGCAGCGGCCAAGGCGCGAGCAACGCGGCTCCCGTCGTCGCGATGAGCCAGCGTCGCCTTGCGCCCGTGCCTCTGCTGCGCCAAGGCCGGCAAGCGAGGAGCGCCGCCAGCAGGGCGATGTCCACCGCCAGGACGAAGCCCGGCGCGACCGCAATGGCCGATCCGAAGCAGCCGCACGAGGGCGCTCCGTCGGCGACCGCCTGGCCTGCGAGCGCGGTGAAGGCTGCCAGCAAGAGGGCGAGCGGCCCCCAGCCCGCGCGCGGCCGAAGCCATGCGACGGCGCCTACCGCCAGCTCGACGGCGATGGCGGCACCGAACGTGAGCTCGTCCGGCCACGCCAAGTCGCGTAACGGCGGGGGCAAGTCGGCCGGCGTTCCGCCGAAGAGCTTCGCGAGCGCCCCGAGCAACACCCAGGCACCCGCCAGCCGGACGACCAGCGGTGCCCATCGGACGAGCGAACCCGCTGACGGAGCGTCGGGCCGCTCTGCCGGCCTTTGCGAGCGCGAGCTGGGTTTGGGTTCCATCACGGCATGAAAGAGATACTAAAGGCGTTCGAGAAGTTGAAGCCGTTCGCGCACGGGCCCGGAGGATCGCGGAACCAGGCCTGGAAGTGCCAGGTGGTCCCGACCGTGATCTGCCCGCCGGACTGGGTCACGGGCATCTGCACGGTGAGCACCCCGCTGGCGCCCGAGCTGTGCACCATGAACCGCTTCAGCGGATTCACGCACAGGAGCCCGTCGCCGAAGGGCGTCCCGTTGCCGCCCGTGACCTTGTTCAGGCCCATGAAGATCAGGCCGAACTTGTTCGGCGCCACCTGGATCGCGGCCAGGAAGGCGTCGTCCGCGCCCACGCTCGTCCCGCCGATGTTGCTCAGGATCGCGCCCACGCCGCTCGAGTTGGCGCAGCCCTCGCCGTTGGAGCCGAGGTTGCCGCACGGGCAGGCCCCGGCGGTGCCGTCGCCCGCGCAGAAGGCCGTGCCGTTGCTCTCGCACTCGTCCGGGATCCCGTTCAGGTTGAGGTCGAAGCTGAACCCGCTGGCGATGTCGCAGTCATCGGGGATGCCGTTGCCGTTGCAGTCGAGGATCGCCACCTCGCACTCGTCGGGAATCCCGTTGGAGTTGCAGTCCATCGAAAGACCGAGGGCGATGGCGCATACGTCGCCGATCCCGTCGTTGTCGCAGTCCTCCTGGTTGGGGTTCGCGATGGTCGGGCAGTTGTCGCAAGCATCTCCGATGCCGTCGCCGTCGGAGTCGTCCTGGTTGGGGTTGTACACCTGCGGGCAGTTGTCGACGCAGTCGAGCACGCCGTCGCCGTCGCTGTCGATGTCGGGGACGCCGCAGCCGCAGACGCCGGGTTCGGTCTTGTTCGGATCGAACGGGCAGCCGTCGACGCAGTCGGGAACGCCATCGCCGTCGGTATCGGTCTCCGGCTCGCCGCAGCCGCAGAAGCCCGGCGCGATCTTGTTCGGGTCCAGCGGACACTCGTCGATGCAGTCCGGTGTCCCGTCGCCGTCGGTGTCGG
>DATKBQ010000526.1:0-4089 GCA_035546375.1 Planctomycetota bacterium
GCTCGGGACCGCGCGAGGGCGAGCGAGGCGACGCGGGCCCGCGCGGGCGGCGTCCCGCGCCCGGCGGGAAGGGGAGGCCGGGGGGCGGGCGTTCACCGCGACGTCCCGGCGGAGGCGAAGGGCGCGGCGGGGGCCGGCCGAGGAGCGAAGCATGAGCGAGGAGTTGGTGGTCGGCGTGATCGGCGGCTCGGGCCTCTATGCCATCGAGGGGCTGGAGGACGTTCGCGAGATGGCGATCGCGACTCCCTTCGGCGAGCCGAGCGACGCGTACGTGACCGGCACGCTGGGCGGTGTGCGCATGGTGTTCCTGCCCCGCCACGGGCGCGGACACCGGATCCCGCCCTCGGCGATCAACTTCCGGGCGAACCTGTGGGGCATGAAGCGCCTGGGCGTGACGCGCATCCTCTCGCTCTCCGCGGTCGGATCGATGCGCGAGGCGATCGAGCCCGGCGACTTCGTGGTCATCGACCAGTTCGTCGATCGCACCCGCCACCGCGCCGACACCTTCTTCGACCGCGACGTCGTCGCCCACGTCGCCTTCGCCGATCCGGTCTGCGCCGAGGTGCGCCGCACCCTGGTCGCCGCGACGCGCGAGGTCGGCCTGCGCGTCCACGACGGCGGGACCTACCTCAACATGGAGGGCCCACAGTTCTCGACGCGCGCCGAATCGCTGCTCTACCGGAGCTGGGGCATCGACGTGATCGGGATGACCAACCTCCAGGAGGCGAAGCTCGCCCGCGAGGCCGAGATCTGCTACGCGACGGTCGCCATGGCCACTGACTACGACTGCTGGCACGAGTCGCACGAGGCGGTCAGCGTCGAGGCGGTGATCGCGCTGGTGAACCGCAACGCCGCCAATGCGCGCGCCGTGGTCAAGGCCGCGGTGCCGCTCCTGTCCCCCTCGCGGGGGTGCAGTTGCCCTCAGGCGCTGCGTTTTGCGATCATGACCGCCCCCGACCGGATCGGTCCCGAGGCGCGGGCCCGCCTGGGCCTCCTGATCGAGCGTTACCTCCCCGCGGGCGGCCGGGCTCCCGGTTGAACGAGGCCTCGAAGCGACTCTTCCTCGCGCTGGTGCTGGCCGCCACGGCGTCGGCCTGCGCCTCGCGTGCCCAGGAGATCCCGCTCGAGGCCCTCGCCCTCCCGCCGCAACAGGGCGATGCGCTCGCCCCGTTCCGGCACCGGGGTCCCGCGGTCGTCGCCGGCGAGACCGGGCCGGCGCGCTTCGCCCGCGCCGTGCACCGCGCCTTCGACGTTCGGCGCGCCCACGATTTGGTGGTCTTCATCGAGGCCCGCTACCGCGCGCCGGCGAACGAAGGCTACGACGAGGTGCTCGAGCGCATCGCCGCCGAGCTGCGCGCCGGCGGCTTCGGCGACGACCCGCGCTTCGAGCTCTTCGAGATCGCCACGCCGCTCGAGGCGCAATCCTGGGAGAACCCCACCGCGCGCGCGCCGGCGCCGGCGTGGACGCCCGAGGCGGGAAGGATCGCACTGCGCGCGGGCGGGCGCGAGGCGGAGGTGCTGCACGCCTTCTCCGCGCAGGCGGACCGCGACCGAGTCATGCTGCCGGTGTACTGCCCGAGCGCGCAGGTCGAAGGGCCTGTCGCCCTCGGGCTCGACGAGCTCGAGGAAGGGGAGATCCTGGTCATCGACGCCGCGCCGCGACGCTCGGTGCTCGCCCGCGCCCATGCGCTCGGCGCCAAGGCGGTCGTCTCGGCCTACCTCGAGACCTATAACGCCGACCCGAGCGGGGCCGGGCGCGAGCGCGACGCGATCGCCTTTCGCAGCCTGCCGGCGGGGACCCCGCTGCCGGTGATCATGATCTCGCCGCGCAGCCTGGAGCGGATCGAGGAGGCCGTCGCCTCCGATCCGCTCGCACGATTGGAGATCGTGGCGAAGGTGCGCCTCGAGCCGCGCAAGCTGCGCACGCTCGTTGCGGTGGTGCGCGGCTCGGACCGCCCCGGCGAGGCGGTCGCGATCGCGAGCCACGTGCAGGAGCCGGGGGCTTGCGACAACGCCAGCGGGGTGGCGGGCCTGCTCGAGAGCGCGCTCGGGCTGGCTTCGCTCCTGCGCTCGGGCGAGCTGCAGCCGCCTTCGCGCTCGCTGGTCTTCCTATGGGGCGACGAGTTCCGCCAGAGCACGCTCTGGCTCGAGCGGACCGAGATGCGGCCGATTGCCGGGCTGTCGTCGGACATGACCGGCGAGTCGCGCGAGCGGACCGGCGCGATCCTCTTGCTCGAGCGCATGCCCGACCCGGCGGTCCTCTTGCCGCTGCCGCCCGACGAGCACACGCCCTGGGGACGCATGGAGGTCGCCGCCGATTCGCTCGTCCCCAATGGCGTCGCGCTGATCGCGCGCTGCGCGCTGGCCGACGTGGCCCAGATCGAGGGTGGAGGGACGGGGGGCGGCTGGGAGACCGCCGAGCACCCCTACGAGGGCGGCAGCGACCACGACGTGTTCATCGAGCGCAAGATCCCGGCGGCGCTCTTCTGGCACTTCACCGACTTCACCTACCACACGAGCCTCGACCGGCTGGAGATGGTCGACGTGGCCGAGATGCGGCGCACCGCGGCCGCGATCCTGTCCACGGCACTGGCCCTGGCCGACCCCGAGCCGACCGACCTCGACCGCTACTTGCGCAGCCTGAACCAGGAGCAGGTCCTGCGCGTGGCCGCCGCCGAGGAGCGCGGAGAGGCCGAGCTCGCGAAGAGCTGGCGCGAGTGGTGCCTGGGCGCGCGGCAGTGGCTGCGCGCCGAGTGCCTGCGGATTCCCGAGTCGGAGCGCTGACGCTCCGGACCACCGAGCCTCCCGATCAACCCCCGGCCCCCCCGAGCCAACGGAGCTTCGCGCGCAGCGCTGCCATGAACGACCCTGAAAGCGATCCGAAGGAGCGAATCGAGATCGACCGCCGGGCGTTGCTCGGCGGCGGTGCGGCGGCGGCGGCGCTCGCTTGCGCGCCCTCGGCCTCGCTCGGCGCCGCATCCCAGTCGGGCTCCAGGCCGGCGGCCCGCGAGCCGCGCACCGGCCATCCATTGCTGGTGGGCAGCCAGAACGCGCTCGCCGGCATGCAGCGCTTCTACAAGGGACTGCAGGAGGGCGCCGACCCGCTGGACGTCGCCATCGAGGTGGTCAAGCTGCAGGAGGCGGACCCCGCCGACAACAGCGTCGGCTACGGCGGATTGCCGAACGAGCAGGGCGTCGTGCAGCTCGACGCCGCCTGCATGTACGGGCCGACCCACAACTCGGGCGCGGTCGCCGCGATCGAGAACATCAAGCACCCCTCGATGGTGGCGCGTCTGGTGATGGAGCGCACGGACCACTGCCTCTTGGTCGGCAAGGGCGCGTACGACTTCGCGCGGGCGCACGGCTTCCCGCACGAGGAGCTCCTGACCGAGGACTCGCGCAAGAGCTGGCTGCGGTGGAAGGAACGCGCCAGCGAGGACGACGACTGGCTCGCCCCGCCTGGCGAGCGGCGCACCGGCAGGCTGGGCGGAGCGGGGAGCGAGGATCTGGCGCGCGCCGGGGCGGAGGACGAGCACGCCATCGCCCACACCTGGGGCACCGTGCACTGCTCCGCGCTCTCGGTGCGCGGCGAGCTCGCGTGCACCACGACCACCTCGGGGCTCTCGTGGAAGATCCCCGGGCGGGTCGGCGACTCGCCCATCGTCGGCGCGGGTCTCTATTGCGACCAGGAGGCGGGCAGCGCGGGCGGGACCGGCCGCGGCGAGGCCGCGATCCTCGCGAACGGCAGCTTCGCGATCGTCGAGCTGATGCGCCAGGGTGCCAGCGCGGAGGAGGCGGGGCTCGAGGTGCTGGCGCGGATCGTCCGCCAAGTGCAGCGCCAAGCCACGTGGCAGCCGGCGCTGATGGGCGCGGACGGCAAGCCGGCGTTCAACTTGAACTTCTACGTGCTCGCGCTGGACGGGACCTGGGCCGGGGTGACGTTGAAGGGCAGCGGGAAGTTCGCCGTCGCCGATCCGGAGAAGGGCCCGCGGCTGGAGCCCCTGAAGGCACTGCTCTGAGCGCGCGCCGACGAGTACGGAGTCAGGACAAAAACCACCAGATTGCCGACGCGCTGCCCGCTCCGCGGCA
>DATKBQ010000527.1:0-7380 GCA_035546375.1 Planctomycetota bacterium
GCCCCAATCGGCGAGCTGGAAGTCGGCCGCGAGCGGCCGGCCGAGATGCTCCGAGGGGGAACGAGGCGCTTGCGCGACGGCGAGCAGCGCTGGAACGAGCAGGATGGACATCGGGCGCGGTCTCCTCGCCGCAGCGTAGCAGCTCCGACTGCGGCCCGCCCCGGCATTCGCGCGCGGCGCGCGGCGTCAGTCCCGCCCGAGCCGGCTGCGCCTCGCGAGCTCCTCCAGCGCCGGCGCGCGCGAGGGATCCCGCACGCGCGCGTCGCCCGAGAGGCGCAGCAGGCGCGCGAGGTTCTCGAGGGCCAGGGCGTGCATCGGATCCACCCGCAGGGCCTCCTCGAACTGCGCTGCGGCCTCTCCATCCCGCCCGGCGAGGGCGAGCAGGAAGCCGTAGTCGTTCCTCGCGTCGGCGAACGCGGGCCGGATCTGCAGCGCCTCGCGGTAGCGGGCCTCGGCCTCCTCCGCGCGCCCGGCATGCCGCAGGGCCTTCGCGAGCGCCGCCAAGACGTCGGGGTCGCGCGGATCGGCCGCGCGCGCGGCGTGGAGCTCCTGCAGCGCCCCGTCCAGCCGGCCCTCTCGCGCCAGCCTGACGGCCCAGGCGAGCCGCGCGCGCGCGGTGAGCTCGGGCTCGAGGCTGACGGCGCGCTGGAAGTGCGTCGCCGCCTCCTCTCTCCGCTCCGTCTCGAGCAGGGTGAGGCCCAGGTTGAAGTGCGTCATCGCGTAGTCCGGGGAATCCTCCAAGGCGATCTGCAGCGGCTCGAGCGACTCTTCCCACCTGCCGCGCCGCTGCAAGGCCGCGGCGAGGTTGTTCCAGGTGTCGGCGACCGGTCGCTCTTCAGCCGACACGGGGGCGAAGGCGAGGACTGCGGCAACCAGCACCGCGGCGCCAGCCCTGGCGAGGAGCCTCGGCTCGCGGGCGACGGAGCCGAGCCGCGCCAGCGCAGCGCCCGCGAACAACGCCAGGAACGGCACCAGGCTGAAGCGGTAGCGCGCGAACACGAAGAACAGGGCGATGCTGGCGGCGACGAGCGGGATCGAAGCGTAGAGGACCCACAGGCGGCGGCGCTCGCCCCAGCACAGCGCCATGCCGAGCGCGGCGAGAACGAAGAGCGTGCCGAAGCGCATGGGATGGCCGAGCCAGCCGAGGACGAGCGAGCGCGAGCGCAGCACCTGGTAGCTGAGCGTGTCCATCCACTCCCGGTCGTGGAAGACCAGCCGCAGCTTGTGCGCCGTCAGACGCGCGAAGTCCGCCGGCTCGGAGGCGGCCCAGCCCAGCGCGCGGCCGAGCCAGTAGCGCGAGACCTCGGCCGTGTCCAGGCGGCGGCCCAGGTCGGCCTCGGCCAGCTCGATCGCGTCCATCCGCTCGTGCAGGGCATCGCCGCGCCCGGCCTTGAGCGGCGTGTACAGACCGTCGGCGTCCGGGTTGTTGCCCAGGAACAGGTTGACGCCGAGCTCGTGGCGGCTCGGCGAAGGCCCGCGCCCCAACGCCAGATTGCGCGCCGAGGCCGGCGCCACGGCCAACAGGAATCCGGCGGCGATCGGAAGCCTGGAACGGGCGAGCTTCCAGGCGTCGTCGAGGCTCCACCTCCTCGCCCGCCCCGCGCCAGGCAGGCCGCCGGGCGAGGAAGGGGAGCTCCGACTCCGGATCGGAACCGCCGGTACGAGGATCAGGAGCGGCGCCGCCAACACCAGCAAGTTCTCGCGCGTGAGGACCAGCGAGCCCAGGACCGCGCCCATCAGAGCCGCCTTGCCTGGGCTGGGCGCCGCGGCCTGGCGACCGGCCACCGCGAGCAGCAAGGCCAGCAGGAAACCGTCCAGCACCGTCTTGTCGATCGAGCCGTCGAACCAGATCGCCGGCGCGTAGAGGGCGAGCCAAGCGCCGGCGAGATGTCCGGCACGCCGGCCGAAGAAGCTCGCCCCGGCGTCGGCGACCAGCACGCAGCTCGCGGCGCCCAGCACGGCTTGGAGCGCCAGCAGCCCCAGGGGTCCGGCGCCGCACGAGTAGACGAGCCCGGCGAAGTAGGCGTAGGGCGGCGTCTGGTAGAAACGCTCGCCACCGAGCCAGATCCCCGCGGCGATCTCGCGCGCCCAGGCATCGTAAGCCTCGCCGTCGCCCAGGGGCACCGAGAACAGCGGGCTGCCGCGCGCCTCGAGCAGGAAAGCCAGCCGCGCGGCCAGCGCCAGCGCGAAGATCGATGCCCACGCGACCCAGGAGCGTCGCTCGGCCCTGTCGGACGCCGTCTTCGCCAGCGGCCCGCCCACGTGCGGCTCAGGCGGCCGGCTCGCCGGCGCCGACGAGCTCCCGCTCGGGCGCGCGCGCGGGCGTGGCGCGGCGCTTGGCGAGGCGCTCGGAGATGTCGTGGCCGATGCTCACCAGGACCGGGACGAGCACCAGCGTGAAGAGCGTCGAGACCAGGAGGCCACCGACGATGATCGCGCCGATTCCCTGGTACAGCTCCGAGCCGGCGCCTCCGCCGAGCGCCAGTGGCAGCATGCCGGCCACGGTCGTGATCACCGTCATCAGGATCGGCCTCAGGCGCGTGCGCGCGGACTCGGCCAGCGCGGCGCGCGGGTCCATGCCGCCCTCCTCGCGGAAGTTGTTCGCCTGGTGGACGATCAGGATCGCGTTGTTGACCACCAGGCCGGCCAGGATGATGAAGCCGAGCATCGAGATCACGTCGAAGCCCGCTTGCCCCCCGGAATAGATGTGCGCCAGGCGGATGCCGATCAGGCCTCCCGAGAGGGCCAGCGGCACCGTGGTCAGGATCACGAAGGGCGAGATCCAGCTCCGGAACAGCGCCACGAGCAACAGATAGACGATCAGGACCGAGAGGCCGAAGCCGCGGCTGAGCGAGGCCAGCGTGCTCTTGAGCTTGTCCGCCGAGCCGCCGGTCCGGAGCGTGTAGGCCGCGCCCAGCTCGGCCGCCATCGGCGGGAAGACCTCGCTCTCGACCTGGGTGACGACGCTCTCCAGCGGAGCGTCCTCGGCGATGTTGACGGTCAGGAGCACGTTGCGCTCGCGCTCGAGGCGGCGCACCGAGAGCGGCCCGCTCGTGCGCTCGACCCGCGCCACGCTGCCCAGCGCGACCACCCGGCCGCCGGGCGCGACCAAGCGCAGGGCCTCGAGCGCCTCGGGCGAGGCGATGCGCTCCGGGGGCACGACCACGTTGACGTCCACCTCGCGGCCGCCCTCGATCAGCGCGGACAGCCTGCGCCCCGCCACCGCGGTCTCGACCACGTCGCCCACGTCGGAGACCGCGAGGCCCAGCTCCTTCGCCTTGTGCTCGTCGATCGTGACGTGCAGCTCCGGGCGGCCGGTGACCAGCGAGCTGCGCACGAACTGCACGCCGCGCACCGCCCGCAGTCGCTCCTGCAGCTCCTGGCTGGCGCGGTCGAGCACGTCGAAGTCGGGGCCCGAGAGCTCGACCTCGAACTGCTTGCCCGGATCCTCGAAGAGGCTCGAGCGCACCGGCACGACGAATTGGAAGCCCGGCAGGGTGGTCGCAGGCCCGAAGAGCCGCCCGTAGAAGCTCGCCAGGTGGTCGGCGTCGGCGTACTCGTCCTTGAGCACGACGCCGCCCCCGTTGAAGCGCGGGCCGGTGACCGCGAACATCCGGTCGGCCTCGGGCTGGGCGAGGATGAAGCGCTCGAGCGGGCGGAAGTTGTCGCGCACCTCCTCGGGCCGCGTGCCCGGGATCGGCGAGGCGAAGAAGAAGACCAGGTTGCGGTTGCCGGTCGGCAGGTACTCGGCCGGCGGCATGATGCGCAGCGTGGCCAGCGAGGCCGCCGCGACGAGCAGGACGAAGCCGAGCTTGGCGGCCGTGGCCCGCGAGGAGGTGATCCCATCCATGAGGCGGCCGTAGCCGCGGCCGAGCGGCCCGAGCGGCGTGGCGCCGGATATCAGCGCGGCGGAGGCGCGCGAGCCGCGCCCGAGGCTGCGCAAGACGAGCGAGGCCAGGACCGGCACGACCGTGAGCGCGACGACCATCGAGATCAGGACGGCGGCGGAGATCGCCAGCGCGATGTCGACGAAGAGCTCGCTCGCCTCGTCGCCCTGCAGGAGGATCGGGGTGAAGACCGCCACCGTGGTCAGGGTCGAGGCCAAGACCGCCCCCCACACCTCGCGCCCCGCGTCGACCGCCGCCGCCCGCGCGCGCTTGCCCAGCTCCAGGTGGCGGAAGGTGTTCTCGAGCACGACGATCGCGCTGTCGACCACCATCCCGCTGGCGAAGGCGATCCCGGCCAGGCTGATCACGTTGAGCGAGCGTCCCAGCGCCTCGAGCACCAGGAAGACGGTGATCAAGGAGACCGGGATCGAGAGCGCGACGATCAGCACGCTGCGCAGGCTGCGCAGGAACAGGATCAGGACAACCAAGGCGAGCGCCGCGCCGATCAGCATGTTGTTGCGCACGAAGTCCATCGCCGCGGAGATGTACGTGGTCTCGCGGTAGACGGGCTCGAGCGCGACGTCCAGGCCGCGGTTGGCGAAGATGCGGTTCAGCTCGACGCAGCTCGCGTCGATCGAGCGGATCAGCTCGACCACGTTGAACCCCGACTTGCGGCTGATGCCGATGGCGACGCCGGGGACGCCGTTGATGTTCACGAAGCCGGTCGTCTCGCGGTAGGTGTCGACGACGCTGGCCACGTCCCCCAGGCGCACCGCTCCGGCCGGGCCGCGCCGGATGACGATGTCCTCCAGCCGGAGCGGCTCTTCAGCGCGCCCGACCGTGCGCACCACGAGCTGGCGCGTCTCGGTCTCGACCGTGCCGCCGCGGACGTTGACGTTGGCGCGCGACAGCGCCTGGCCCAGCTCCGAGAACGAGACGCCGTGCCCGATCAGCCGCTCGGGGTCCACGAGCACCTGGATCTCGTTCTCCGAGCCGCCGACCACCAGGAGATCCGAGACGCCGGGCACGCGCTTGAGGCGCGGCTCGATGTCGTCCTTGACGATGCGCCGCACCCGGTTCGCGTCGTAGTGCGAGTCGAGCGCGATCCACATCACCTGCTGGCTGTCCGAGCTGGCGATCTCGACCTGCGGCTCGTCCGCCTCCTCGGGCAGGCTGCGCACGCGGCTGAGCTTGTTGATGACGTCCACCACCGCGAGCTGGGTGTCCGTCCCGAAGTCGAACTCGAGCGTGATCTGGCTGCGGCCCTCGGCCGACTCGCTGGTCATCTCGATCACGCCCTCGACCGACTGGAGCACTTCCTCCAGCTCGCTGGTGAGCTGCTCCTCGACCTCCACCGCCGCCGCGCCGCGGAAGTCGGTCGAGATGGTGATCAGCGGCCGGTCGACCGTCGGCTTGAGCTGGATCGGGATCGTCCGCAGCGCGATCACGCTGAACAGCACCGCCAAGATCACGGCCACTGCGACCGTGTAGGGACGCGACACCGAGGCCTGGATCGGGTTCACTGCGCTTGCCCCGCCGCGCCTGGGCTGCCGCCGGGCTCGCGCGGGAGCAGCGGCGCGTTCGGGAACGCGAGGTCCACGCCGGTCAGCACGACGCGATCGCCGGGCGCCAGATGACCCTCCAGGGGCCGCACCGCGCTGCGGCCGGCGTCGGCGCCGAGGACGCGCACGCTCACCCATTCGGCGATGAGCGGCGGCGGGCCACCCGGGTCGGCGGGGTGGCCCGCAGGCGGAGCGCCGTGTCCATCGGCCGCGCCGGCGGGCGGCGCGGGGGGAGAACCCTCGGCCGGCGGCGCTGCCTGGGCGGCGCGCACGACGATCGCGCCCTGCTGCACGAGCCGCACGCAGTCGCTCGGGACGATCAGCACTTCGCTCAAGGGCTCGAGCGCCAGCTCGACGCGCACGAAGAGTCCCGGCTTGAGCGCGAGCTCGCGGTCCTGGTCCGCCGCGAGGCGGATCAGGCCGCGGAAGTTACGGCTCTCGCGGTCGGCGACGGGGATCAGCGCGTCCAGCTCCGTCTCGAGCGAGAAGTCGGGGTCCTCGTCGAGCGTGACCACGGCCCGGGCGTGCTCGGCCAGGCGCGCCGCGTACGGGCTCGGCACGTCGATCTCGATCTCGCGCCGGACGAGGTCGACCAGCTCGTAGACCGACTGGCCGGCGCTCACGAAGTCGCCGAGCGCGGCCAAGCGCTGGGAGACGACCCCCTCGAACGGCGCGGCGAGCACGGTCTTGGCGAGCGCGACGCGCGCGATCTCGACCTCCGAGCGCTTCAGGGCCACCTCCGCGCGCTGCACCTCGATCTCCTCGGCGCGCGTGCCGGCCTCGGCCTGGGACAGCTCCTCCTGGGCGGAGGCGACGCGCGCCTCGGCGGCCTGGCTCTCGGCGACGAGGGTGTCGAACTGGCTCTGGGAGATCACGCGCGATCCGACCAGCTCGCGCCCGCGGGCGACCTCCTTGCGCGCCAGCTCCGCCTCGGACTTGCGCACCTCCAGCTCGGCCGCGAGGCGGCGCTTCTCCTCCTCGCGCGAGCCGGCGAGCCAGCGCTCGAGGTCGCGCTCGGCGCGCTCCGCCGCCGCCTGCGCGCGCTGGAGCGCGGCCTGCTGCTCGCGATCGTCCAAGCGCGCGAGCACGGCGCCCTCGGCGGCGTGCTCACCCTCGCGGACCTCGAGGGCGGCGATCCGGCCGCCGACCTCGAAGCCCAGGCGCGCGTGATGGGCGGAGCTGACCGTGCCCGTGAGCCGCACGCTCGGGCGGAGCGTGCCCCGCTCGACCTCGGCCAGCGTGACCGGCAGCACGTAAGGACGGGGGCCGGCGGGTGGCTCGCGCTCCGGCTCGGAGTAGGCCATCCAGGCGCCGACGCCGAGCACGGCGGCGGCTCCCAGGCCCAGGAATGCGGCGGAGGCGGCGCGGGACACGGCAACGAACGGTTATGGACTATGCGGGTCGGCTGGGCAAGCGCACCCGCCGCGCCGTGCTCTGCGGGGATCGGGCGGAACACAGTTCCTACAATCGGCGGAGCCCGCGCCGGCGGATGACGCCGGCCGATCTGCAATGAGCATGCGCTCCGACACGGCGTCCAGGCTGCCGATCCAGCTCGCCTATCGGCGCCACCAGCTCGCCAACGGGCTGCGCGTCGTCGTGCACGAGGACCACGCGGCGCCGGTGGTCGCGGTGTACGTGGCCTACCACGTCGGCAGCGCGCGCGAGGAGGCCGGGCGCTCGGGGTTCGCGCACCTGTTCGAGCACATGCTCTTCCAGGGCTCGCTCCACGTGGGGAGCGACGAGCACTTCAAGCGCATCAGCGAGGCCGGCGGCACGCTGAACGGCACCACGGCGCTCGACCGCACCCTGTACTTCGAGACGCTGCCCGCGAACCAGCTCGAGCTCGCGCTGTGGCTGGAGAGCGACCGCATGGGGTTCCTCCTGCCGGCGATGACCCAGGCCAAGCTCGACAACCAGCGCGACGTGGTGAA